>CALDTK010000254.1 GCA_937924035.1 uncultured Saprospiraceae bacterium
CGGCGATCTCCGCCTCGGTCACGTCCACCGCCACGACGGTCTCCGCGATCACGGTCTCGGCCGCCACGCTCACCTCTTGGTGGTGGTGGTGTCCAACCTTCAGGTGGAGTCTCTAGCGCTTTCTTAGATAAGCGAAGCTTGCCTGTACGCTCGTCAACACCAACAATCTTGATTTTAACCTTGTCACCCTCGTTGTAGTGATCTTCAACATTGTCGATACGCTCGTAGCTCATTTCACTCACGTGAAGGAGACCACTCTTGCCCTTGAAGTCAACGAATACACCATAAGGCATAACCGTCGCAACAATGCCTTCGAACTCATCACCAATCTCCGGGGAGAACGTGATGTCACGAATACGTGCCATCGCCTTGTCGATAGAAGCTTTGTCTGGACTGGTAACTGTAATGTGCCCTTTGCCGTCAACTTCTTCGATGTTGACGTTAGCGCCTGACTGCTCCTGAATGTCCTGAATGACTTTTCCACCAGGTCCGATAACCGCACCGATGTAGCTCTTGTCAATCACCAACTGCTCCATACGTGGAACGTGTGGCTTCATGTCCTCGCGACCTGCTTCGATCGTCTTAGCCATTTCGCCTAAGATGTGTAGACGCGCATCTTTCGCTTGGTAGAGTGCTTTTTCGAGCTGCTCATACGGAAGACCATCAATCTTGATATCCATTTGGCAAGCGCAGATACCTTCAGAGGTACCCGTAAGCTTAAAGTCCATGTCACCCAACGCATCCTCGTCACCAAGAATGTCAGTAAGGATAGCGATGTCCTTTCCTTCGGCGATCATACCCATAGCGATACCAGCAACTGGTCGCTTAAGTGGTACACCTGCGTCCATGAGTGCTAATGAACCAGCACAAACCGTTGCCATCGATGAAGAACCGTTTGATTCCATGATGTCAGAAACGATACGTGTAGTGTAACCCCAATCGTCAGGCATCACCTGCTGAATAGAACGTGACGCCAAGTTGGCGTGTCCTACCTCACGACGGCCTGGACCGCGCATTGGCTTGGTCTCACCAACGGAGTATGCAGGGAAGTTGTAGTGTAGGATGAACTTGCTAAACGTAAGTCCAGCTGCAACATCAACCATTTGCGCATCGGTCTTCGTACCGAGCGTTACGCTGGTAAGCGATTGCGTTTCTCCACGAGTGAAGATGGCAGAACCGTGTGCAGATGGTAGGTAATCAATCTCCGTCCAAATGTTACGTACCTCGTCGGTCTTACGTCCGTCGAGACGCTTTCCGGTTTTGAGTACCATCTCGCGGATGAGCTTCTTTTGAAGTTTGTTGTAGTACGATTTGAAGAAGCCTACTTTTTCTTTAGCATCCTCATCGTCACCTAACTCTTCTTTGTATGCTTCAACGAGCTCCTTCTTTAGGTTGTCGAAGCCATTTTTGCGTTCGTACTTAGCCAACGCTCCACCAGCAACCTTGTTAATGCCTGCTGTTGCACGCTCTGCAACGAGTGCTTCGATCTCAGGACTAGTAGGTGTTTCTGGAAGAACACGCTTTACAAGACAAGCATCGCCAACAAGTTGAGCGAGTTCTTTCTGAGCCTTGATTTGAACTTTAATTGCATCGTGCGCAACTTTGATCGCTTGGATGATTGCATCCTCTTCGACCTCTTTGCCTTCACCTTCAACCATGTTCACATTGTCCTCCGTAGCGGCAACAATGAGTTCGAGGTCTGCTTCAGCTAGAGCGTCACGTTGTGGATTGACAACATACTCTCCATTGATACGCGCAACGCGTACTTCTGAGATCGGACCTTCAAAAACGATGTTACTTACTGCAAGTGCAGCTGAAGTAGCGAGTGCAGCATATGCATCAGGAAGCTCTTGCTCATCGGTTGAGATGAGGTTGATGATTACCTGAGTATCGTGGCGGTAGCCATCAGGGAAGAGCGGGCGAATTGCACGGTCAACGAGACGACTTACGATTACTTCGTAGTCATTGAGTTTGGTCTCACGGCGGAAGAAGTTACCCGGGATACGGCCCGCGGCTGCGAACTTTTCTTGGTAGTCTACCGACAGCGGGAAGAAGTTTGCGCCTTCGCGTTCTTCTTTTTGAGATACGACGCTACAAAAGAGCATCGTTTTGCCCACGCGTACGACGCATGAGCCGTCAGCCAACGAGGCTAACTTGCCAGTTTCGATCGAAACCTCCCGGCCGTCCGGAAGGTTGAAACTGACTGATATAGGAGTTTGCTTTCCCATTATGGTTAAATCGTGTGTTACGTTATAAGGGCTGACAATCGTTATCGTCAGCGGTGTTCACGTAGGGGGCGAACACCTTACAGCATACGGAAGAATACCGATTTTGCTGCAAGTGCGAATGTATACAAGGACCAAGGGTTTAGCATACTTGATTCGCGGGTTTTTAAAGCCCTTTATTTTGTAGGCTTTCAGCCCCGCTCTACGTGGGCTTTCAGCCCCGCTTTACGTGGGCTTTCAGCTTTCGCCAAAACAGGTGTTTAGAGACCCCTGTTACAGGTTTTAGCGAAAGCGTAGAAACAAAAAAAGGTGCTTCCGAATGAACGAAAGCACCTTTTTCAGTGTGGCTGTTATTAGCGGCGAATGCCTAGATCAGCAATCAACTCACGGTAACCCATGAGGTCCTTCTTCTGAAGGTAAGTAAGAAGTCCACGACGCTTTCCTACTAAAGTAAGGAGGCGACGACGGCTTGAGTGATCGTTCTTATTAGAGCGAAGGTGAGCCGAAAGCTCGTTAATACGGAAGGTAAAAAGAGCAACTTGTCCTTTTGTGTCGCCTGTGTTGGTGGCGCTTCCTGAATACTTCTTGAAGATTTCGTCCTTCTTCTCTTGTGGCAGATATACTGGCATAAAGCTGTTGTTTTCATCACCACAGCGCGTAATTGTTTTTGCGCTGCACAGATCTGAGATTGCTCAAACCGGTGATAGGTTACCAAATGCGATCTGAAAGCTCGTTAGCCTCGGGATCTTGATTAGCGGCCGCAAAAGTAGGAAGAATACTCGAAGAGGTTTGAAATATTTTCAGGAGGCGCAATTCTAGGTTCATTCGGCTGTAGTTCGTGCTTCGTATTTCACTAAAACCGGGTTTAAGGTTCACCAAAGCTGGATTCATGCTCCGCATGTTATCCAGCTTTGGTTCAAAATGAGCTCTCGTCTCGATTATTCAAATTAACTCCCAACTACCCCAGCAACGCATAAAACGCCGCCAAGAAGATCATCACTCCAAACATCACTACGTTGAATAGCCCACTGGTTTTGAATAGCCCAGTCTGAACATCGATTGCTTTAGTGTGTGAAGCACCTTTCTCTGTTAAGACGATTCCGACCATCACTATTGATGCAACTGTTGTTACCCAACCTAGTGTTTGCTCAGCTCCTGTCCCTGTAAGCGCCATCTTGAGACCTGTGGCGAAAGCGACCATCATGAGTAAGCCTGCAAGAATATATCTGAACAGTGGCTTTGTCGTATTTGAAGGATCACTCTTAGAGCCAAGAGCAGAGATAACTGCAAGTGCAGTGGCACAGAATAGGAATGCAATACCCATGCGGTCTAGGAATGGTAAATCAGGCATCAGTCTAGCCAAACCTAGAGAAAAAGGAATCGCTATCAAGATGGTATAGAAACCTGCATCTGGTGTTGTGCGCTTCCAGAACATACCAAAGAAGAATACCGCAAACACACCTGGACTCACGAACCCTGTGAACTCTTGAATGAATTGGAAGACTTGTCCAAGTGAACTTAAGAAAGGAGCAATCATCGCCCCGATTAAGAGGGCAACCACCGCCGATATCCTACCCACTTTCACGAGTAATAGCTCACTAGCATTCTTGTTGATGAGGTCTTTATAGATGTCGATTGTAAAAATGGTTGATGACGAATTAACCATTGATGAAATAGACGATCCTACTGCTGCTGTCAAACCAGCAAATACAAGTCCCTTAATGCCTGTAGGAACGTGATTCGAAAGCACCCAAGGGAATGCTTCATCTGCTTTGTAGAGATCGGCAGAAAGGTGATACGCTGCAATACCTGGAACAACTACGATGATTGGAAGTAGAATTTTAATAATTGAAGCGAAAGCGACACCCTTCTGGGCCTCACCTAGGCTCTTTGCAGCAAGTGCACGTTGGATAATGTATTGGTTTGTTCCCCAGTAGTAGAGGTTCGTGATCCACATTCCGCCAAACAAGACTCCAATACCTGGCAGTAAATTGTAAGAGTTTTGTTGAACTGGCTCTCTCATTGGACGATTATTGGCTGCATCCATTACTACGTTTCCTGAAGCATCCACTACTTCTTGAGTAGTCGTAAAGAAGTCATCACGTTCGAAGATCATTTCAAATCGCTCGGGCACCTGTTCAAGTAAAATGTTGAGACCTGCGATAAATCCATCACCGCCACTTACCGCATCGAGTACGAAATAACTAGCTAAAAGACCACCAAAAACGAGAACCACTACCTGAACCACATCCGTCCAAACCACAGCTTTAAGTCCACCAAAAACCGAGAACGTAGCCGAATAGACCACTAGTGCTATGATCCCCCAAATAAGCGGGACACCAAGTACACTCTCTATTGCGAGTGCCCCGAGATATAGTACAGAAGAGATGTTTACGAACACGAAAAGAGCTATCCAAAATACCGACATCAATGACCTGGAACGCTGATCAAACCTACGTTCGAGGAATTGAGGCATCGTGTAAATACCTTCTTTCAAGAAGACAGGAAGCAAGAATTTCGCAACCATGATGAGCGTAATGGCCGCCATCAATTCATAGGTCGCGATAGCCATTCCTAACTCAAATCCAGAGCCATTCATAGCGAGAATCTGCTCGGTAGAAATGTTCGATGCAATCAACGAACCACCGACTGCCCACCATGGCAAGGCACGCGAAGCAAGGAAGTAATCTTGTGCGTTTTCGGTTTTTTCCTTTAACGTGATATAGATTCCAAATCCTATCATTCCCAGAATGTAGGCTCCGAATATGACGAGATCTATGGTTGCGAGCTGAGTGAACATACGAGAGTCTTTGGTCAGGGCCGAAAGCTAATCGCTATCAGGTACACTTAGGTAAGTGTATTTATCACACTATTCGAATTCTTACGATGAACCAGAAACTCACTGAGGAAGAAGGTGAAACGCGACCGTGACACTGTGACTGACTGAGAGCTCTCCAATCGCAATGCTGGGCCCTGCAGAGCTTTCCATATCCATCGCCATAGCTCTTCCGTACACGAGATTGCCTCCCCCATTATTCTGCACATCAGTAATGGAATAAGCTGGTCCTATTTGCTGACCTAGTTCATTTGCCAACGCTTCAGCCTTTTCTCTAGCATCAACGACTGCCTTGAGCCGAGCCTTATCTAGAAGCTCTTCCTGTTTACTTGATTTAAAGTTTGGACCGTTTATTCCGGTGATCCCTTCCTTTAGCAAGCCAATATTGACCTCCTCAAACTTTGAAACATCCAACAAACAGACCTTAATTGACTGGTTTGCGATGTACCGTGGGCTTGTTTTTTCGCGGTTCCGATACTGGACACTCACGTTCAAATACTGTGTTTGAATGTGGCGCTCTTCTACACCTTGACTTCTAAGATATTTGATCGCTTTACCTGCCAAAGCTGCATTTTCTTGTTTGGCTGCGAGCAGATCTTGCCCTTCAGTATTGATGTTTATCGTGAAATGAACTTCATCGGGTTCTGTATAGAGCTTAGCAGTACCAGTTACGGTCACAAGCGCAGGTAGTTGAGACATAGGTAGGTTTTGGGAATACCCTGAATTAAGGAAGGCTAGAGATAGTACTAGAAGGAAAAAAAGTGAGCTATTTTTCATAGTGGTCAAGTTAGCGTTAGTTCGATTATCTACGAATCCCTTAGGACTTAGATAACGGTTTAATTAAAAAGTTCTTGAAGGTAAATGTTAGTAGGGATTGTTGCTGTGTACAGTGGATCGCAGGACAATACAAAAGGCGGAGTCTTTTTTACTTCCCTATGCAAAAGCCCGAAAAAATAGCACCCAGCAAATCATCAGTCGATATTTCGCCAGTCACTTCTCCGATGTAGTGCATCGCCTGCCTTAAGTCTAAGGCAATGAGATCTCCTGAAAGATTTGAGGAAAGTCCTGTATAGACACGCTCTAATGCTTCACCGGCTTGGCCAAGCGCGGCAGTATGTCTTGCCTGGGTGAGCACGGCACTCCCTTGTGGTGGAAGTTCACCGACTCCAATTTCAAAAAGTCGATTTTTCAGGTGTTCGACATTCATCACATTCAGTGCACTCAGTGGCAAAAATCGATCATCGGTCAAATGC
This sequence comes from uncultured Saprospiraceae bacterium, assembly GCA_937924035.1. Taxonomy (GTDB): domain Bacteria; phylum Bacteroidota; class Bacteroidia; order Chitinophagales; family Saprospiraceae; genus CALDTK01. The sequence goes on from CALDTK010000254.1 coordinate 6,315, forward strand.
TCTCCTGTAAAAAATTCGGCTTTTGTATAAGGATTGAGGTCCATTTTATTGGCCACTGCGATGATTTCGAGCTCCGGTCGTGCAAGTTTAACTAAATCATCCTTGACTTCTTTTGGACTCAGCCCAACAACATCAAACACGTACAAGAGAACAGATGCTTTGGACACCTCCACCAGTGTTCGTTCAACACCCATGGCCTCTATTTCATCAGAAGCTTCGCGAATTCCGGCGGTATCGGTAACATTGAATTTTACCCCCTGCAGTATTAAGTCTGCATTGATGGTATCTCTGGTTGTCCCAGCAATGTCGCTAACAATTGCCCGATCCTCTTGAAGCAAAGCATTAAGTAAGGTGCTTTTTCCTGCATTTGGTCTACCTGCGAGTACGACAGCGACACCATCGCGAATCGCTTGTCCGGTTTTAAAACTCAAGAGCAATCGAGCAATTTCAGCGCGCAGATCATTGACTTGTTGCTTCAAGGCAGTCCGATCGGCAAAGGTCACGTCTTCCTCTCCAAAGTCGTTTTCTAACTCGATAAGTGCGGCAAAGTCAATAAGGTTTTGGCGAAAGCTGGCCATGGCCTTTGAAATACCTCCTTTCATTTGATTCAAGGCCAAGCGGTGGCTAGCCTCTGATTCACTTGCAATCAAATCGGCAACGCCCTCTGCTTGTGTTAGGTCCATTCGACCATTCAAAAAGGCACGTTGGGTGTACTCTCCTGGATTGGCAAGACGAGCACCAGCTGCTATGCAAGATTCTAGCACCGCTCGCTGTACATACAGGGAGCCATGGCAGCTAATCTCTAGTACATCTTCGCCAGTGTAGCTGTTCGGGCCTACGAAAGCGGTGACGACAACCTCATCTAGTTGCTCCCCGTTGGGATGATTCCAAGCACTAAAAATGGCTCTTCGGGCAGGTTTGATCTTGGTTTTGGCGAAAGCTGGACAACATTTACTACCAATGTCTAAAGCTTGCGGTCCGCTAATCCGCACAACTGCGATCCCACCAGCCCCTGGAGCAGTAGAAATCGCGGCAATCGTTTGACGTTGATCGTAACTCATGGGTGCAAGTTGGAAAGCTTTATGAAATTTGTACGCTTAACTGAAAACATCTATTCCATTTTCGAAAGAATAGGCTTACATTTGCGGGCTCAATTGACCTATCGATGAAGAAGGATACACATCCGAAGGAGTACCGCACAGTCATTTTCAAGGACTTTAGCGTTGACAAATCTTGGCTCGGCCGTTCTACTGCTCGCAGCCAGGACACTGAAAAGTGGGAAGATGGTACCGAGTACCCAGTCATTAAGCTTGAAATTAGTGCAGAATCTCACCCATTCTTTACGGGTAAGATGAAGTTTGTTGATACCGCTGGTCGTATCGATAAGTTCAACAAGAAGTTCCAGACTTCTCGTTTTGCCAACAAGAAGATGGCAGGCTCTGAGGACGAGGCATAATAGCTTCATTTTCGCTGCTTTTTTAGCCCCAGAATACAAGCCAAGTGTTGGCGGGAAGGGACTTTCGTCAAAACTAGCTGTTCGTTATTCAAAACAGCAAAAATCGATTATTTTCGATTTGTTGAGATTCCAGTCGGTAAACACCGGCTGGAATTTTCATTTTTGGGGCTAGAAGATCTCACTTACACCGATGGCTAAACGAAACCTCATTCTTTTTGACGACGAAGCTTGGGCTGGACTGCGTCCACTTACATGGCTTCGTCCAGTTGCAGAACTCCGTATTGGGCTATTGACTATGTCTGAGCGCTGGGAAATGCTGCTCACGGGCCAGGCAAGTACCGTTGCACAGGATTACTTAGCAGAAGCTTACCCACTTGCACTTGCAAGGGACAACTTCTTTATCAACGCGTCTTTGCTACCGACTAGAGAGTTGGTGGACCATATTCTAAAGCTTAGCCAAGGTGAAGCCTTGACTCAGAATGATGAATTGCTGGCAGCTCGTCTCGACGACAAGGCAATTTTACGTATCAGCGACCCCGAAGGCGAAGGAGATGAGATTCCAGGCTACGATTACAGTGGTGAAGCCACGCTTTTGCGACGCCCTTTTGATCTCTTCTCGCACAATGAACGAATGATCAACTTCGACATGGAGCTCGTTTGTGGGACGCGTCATTCGCAGAGCTTATCCAAAACGAATACTGTCATTGGTGACAACCCCGTGTTTCTTGAAAAAGGGGTTAGCATAGAAGCTTGCATTTTGAACACGACTGAGGGTCCTATTTACCTAGGTAAGAATGCTAAGGTTCTAGAAGGAAGCATGTTGCGCGGCCCTCTTGCGATTTGCGAACATGCCGTCGTTAAAATGGGAGCTAAAATCTATAAAGGGACGACCTTAGGGCCACACTGTAAGGTCGGTGGAGAGGTCAGCAATGTGGTCTTCCAAGCGTATTCCAATAAAGGCCACGATGGTTATCTCGGCAATGCTGTAATAGGTCAATGGTGTAACATTGGAGCAGACACAAATGCATCAAACCTGAAGAATAACTACGGTAATATTCGTGTATGGGATTACGAAACGGAGAGTTTCGAGCCGAGTGGACTACAGTTTTGTGGTCTTATCATGGGAGATCACGCGAAGTGTGGAATCAATACGATGCTTAATACCGGTACGGTGATCGGCTTGGCTGCCAATGTGTTTGGCAGTGGGTTTCCACGCACTTTTATCCCAGATTTCGCTTGGGGTAGTGCTGGTGGAATGACGACACACAAATTGAACAAGGTTTTCGAAACCGCAGAGTTGGTAAAAAAACGAAGGGATCTCAAAGTTTCTGAAAATGAAAAAGATGCGCTTGAGCACGTTTATGTTCTCACGAAGGATTTACGAAGGTGGGAATAACAATTGAAATTTGTGAAAACTTTACAGATTAGAAAAGCTAATTGCAGTAAAAGTAAAGTTGAGCGTTTCGATTATATTTATTTTCAAATTAGACCTTCCTATGCGACTCCTACTACTTCTCTTTTTCTTCGGGACATCTGTATTACAACTTTCAGCTCAAGATTACTCCGCACTAAGTAAGCAAGCTTGGAAGGCATATGAAGCGAAAGACTTTCTTACTTCAGCTACCCTATATAATCAAGCTTTCCGAGAAAACGGAGACAGAGGCACTACCAGCGACAGATATAACGCTGCTTGTTCATGGGCATTAGCTAATAAGGTTGATAGTTCTTTCTATCAACTAACTCGAATAGCAGAGAAAGGAAATTATACGAACTATGATCACCTAATCTCTGACAGTGACCTCTCAAGTCTCTACAATGATCCACGTTGGGAAGACCTCACAGCCAAAGTCGCTGAAAACAAACGGATTGCAGAAAAAGACTTCAATCATGAGCTCGTTGCCATACTCGACGAAGTTCATAAGACTGATCAAGAAGGTCGACAGAAAATAAGAGTAGTAGAGGGAAAATACGGTCGTGATTCCGAGGAGCTCAAGGCTCTTTGGAAAGAGATTTCATACCACGACTCGGTAAACATCATAACAGTAACCGGCATACTAGACGAATACGGTTGGTTAGGTGCAGATATTATTGGTAAATCTGGGAATACCACATTATTCCTTGTTGTTCAGCACAGTGATCTCGCAACCCAACAGAAATACCTCCCTATGATGAGGGAAGCCGTCGCAGATGGGCGTGCAAGAGGCGGTAGCCTTGCACTACTTGAAGATCGAGTTGCTCTTAAAACAGGAAATCCACAAATTTATGGTAGTCAAATCGGGCGCACCCAGGCGGGTGATTTTTACGTCCAAGAAATGATAGATCCTGAAACCGTAGATGAACGAAGAGCGAGTGTGGGGCTAATGCCAATTGGAGAATACACCCTCAACTGGGAATTCGAGTGGGACATTGAGCGACATAGGAGAATCGTTGCAGTGGTCAAAGCGAGCAAGGAATAGAAGTCTTTGGAGTCGAAAAATGCAATTGTGTTTGCACGTTTAGACACCTTGTGGCAATATGCCTATTCAGATCATTGGCGTTTCTGACGTGATGGAAATGAAGTTAAATTTTGCGTCTAACTTTCGTTTCTTCATCTTACGTTCTAGTTAAGGACGATAACGCACTTTATTCTTGTCTACTAAGCTACCCTACCCTCGCTGGCGTCATTGGATGAGTTTCATCAAAGATCAGACGCTTGAAGCCACTGAAGGCGAGCATGCGGAGTACCTTGCGGTTATTCTTCGACAAGGCAAGCTTTTACTGCAAGCGAATTCAGCCATTTATAGCTGGGAGGATAACTACTACAATTTCAGGACAGCCTTTGATCGACTTGATTGGGAAAAGCTAAATGGAGACGAGACGTTGCTCTTAGGGCTTGGCTTGGGTAGTGTTCCCCAAATGATCGAAGAACTGTTTGGCTATCGGCTAAACTATACTGCGCTCGAATACGATGCGGTGATTGCGGAGCTAGCAGAAGAATACTTGCTGCACCGTTTACGCTCTCCTATTGAAACGATTGTGGCGGATGCAGAAGTTTTTGTGGCGCAAGATTCTAGGACGTATGATTTTATTTTAGTGGATCTTTTCGTAGATGATGAAGTGCCAAAGCAGTTTGATTCTGTAGAGTTTCTAGAAGCACTACATGATCGAATGGATGGTGGTTCCTGCCTGATTACTAATCGCCTTTCTTATACGACTTCAGATCGAGCGTCAAGTGAGATTTATTACGAGGAGGTCTTTAAAAAAGTCTTTCCCGAAGCTGGATTTATAGATGTAGAATCGAACCTGATGCTATTTTCTGATAAGCGATTTATTCAAGATTTTTAATCACAGCCACTAGTCAAGTGGCTGCAATTAATATACAGCTTACGCCAAAACCGAAAGACAAAAAAAGCTCCTACCCATGCGCCTTCCAATTTTTATAGCCGACGCTTTTTCCGATGGTCCATTTACTGGAAATCCTGCAGCGGTCGTTCCACTAGGTGAATGGTTGCCAGACGAGACTTTGCAAGCAATCGCCGAGCAGAATAACCTCGCTGAAACGGCCTTCGTTATTACGCATCCAGACGAAAATCAAACCCGTGCATTACGATGGTTCACGCCTGCGCGAGAAGTAAAACTTTGTGGACACGCGACGTTAGCAACAGCATTTGTACTTCACCAGGTATTAAAATTTAAAGAGTCAACACAGCGGTTCAACACTTTATCAGGAGAGCTGGTTTGCACCTACAACTTAGGCTACTGGGCAATGGATTTCCCTGCAGATACAGCGCTTCCAGCTGCAGATATTCATACGCTAGCAGAGGAGGTTATCGGCCGTTCCTTAAGCGCAGGTGAGGTATTTGTCGGCACTGATGATGCAATGATCGTAGTGCCAACAGCTCAGGAGGTGATAGGTTACCAACCGAATAACGAAGCGATCCGCAGGATGCCAAAACGTGGGGTAATTATCACTGCGCCCGGACTAGGAGAAGTGGATGTATTAAGTCGGTGCTTTTACCCAGAGTTTGGTGTCGATGAAGATCACGTGACAGGTTCTGCACACACGCTAATTGGTCCTTACTGGAGTCAACGTCTTGGCAAAGAAGAATTATTCTGCGAGCAAGCCAGTCGGCGTGGAGGTAAAATTTCGATTACTTACAAAAAAGGCGAGCGCATCCACCTTCGTGGACGCGCTCGCCTATATCTAACAGGGGAGATTGATGTGTAGTGTTTCAGCGTTTTGGAGCTAAAAATGAGACTTAATAGCGGCTAGAATTTACTTATTAATTCCTTCAACTTTAGTGTCATACCATCCTTTGACTGCTCTACCTTTCTTCACTTGACCAAATGTCAAATTGATACCTGCGCGAAAATACGCATCATTAGCATCTGTTAAGTTGGTTGCTGACAGGACATTATCACAAGCAATGTAGAATTGAGGTCCCCAAAGGTCTAATAGAAGGTTTGCACCTAAGTATCCGCCCCCACGCTTCATTCCTGCAAGTGCCCCAACATGGAGGAACTTCCCTACTTGCTGACCTAGACCGACACCAAAACCTGTGTGCCACGAATTTGCGTTTGCCGCATACATCGTCGCGTTCAAGGTTGTCTTTTCTGCTAATTCGTAACGAAATGTTCCTTGTATTGTAGCAGGAGTTTTCGTTGTAAACTGCTGCTCAGTACTAGTGAATTCTAGTTCACCTACGATCGAGTCGATTGTTCCTTCCACGTCGAATTCAAATCCGTCATCATTGAAAATATTTCCTTGATAACCGCTAAAAGTAAATTCGCCATTTGAACGGTGAACTTGAGCGTTACCGGTCCACGTAATGAAACCGAGATCTCGAACAGACAATCCGATTTCCATTTTTTCAGCTCGGTATACACCTCCAAAATCTACGCCCCAACCGCTGCCTGCACTAGCATAACCATCAAGGTCTCCAGTTTCTACGCCATCATCAGTGAATGCAATCGGAAAGCCTGCAGTCTTGAAAGTAATATCTGAGGTAGCAGTTGCTTCATAATATTCTGGATCAGTGTATAGACTTGCATTGGCCGATGTTGTAGTCATAGCACCTGATCCAGCCAGATATTTTACCCGCGCACCAACCGTGAAGTTGTCATGAAAAGTGTATGCACCGTTTAGACCAAATTCTTGATAAGCAGTCGCATTTATATTAGGTGCAAGTTGAAGTTCTTGTCCAACATATCTACCATTACCGTAAGCTGCAAGTTGGACAAGACCTTTTGGAAGGTCTAACCCACCTTGAATACGTGCACGATGAGAGACACCTACTTGCCAACCTCTGTGGCGATAATTGAGCGCGAAAGTCTCAATATTTGAGTTAAACGACATGTCATTACCTCGATCATCAAGTCTTAGAATAAATTGATCCGGATCGATCATCAAGGTTCCATTTCGAATCTCTCCCATGTCATTCACAGCAATAGGGGTAAAGAATCCACCTCCAACCGAAGGAAGTGAAATCGAAACCTTATGATCCTGCAGCATTGCAGGATTAGAGATCAGTTGTTGCATACCGTATTGAAGCGGTAGCTGCACATCATGTTGTGCGATAACGGTAGAAGCGATGAGTGTCAATCCCCCTACCAAAAGTTGTTTTAGCATTTTCATAATATGAGACTTAGAGAGGTTTAACCGTTACACGAGCACCAAGCTTTACACCGATACTGTTGTCGTAAAAAAGTTTAGTGAACTGTGCCCCCGTGGTTGCACTATATAGCTTGAGCTCGACTCTAGCTGATCTAGATTTTGCAATCGTAGCGATCTGTGTTGGATCAAGAACGATTTCTGTTACTTTTTCTACAGAAGATGTCGCCACTCCAAAGTCATCTACTTCTGGAGCCGCGACAATTGTTTCTGGAGCCGTGAAAAGACTATCTAGCAATTCTCCCTGATTATCATAGAAATACACCTGGGTCGCTGCATCTAATGCAAATCCATTATCAACTCGTAACAAAAATACAGCTGCTTCTGCCTCGGCTATTGAACCACCATCAAAAGTGAATTCTTCCTCTAGTTTAAATCCATTAAATTCTAAGGCTAAAGGGATATCCATTGCAAATTGACCTTTGAGACGCGCGTCACGATGAATAAAGAAATTCTCTTCAAGTCCTTCAGGATTTGCAGTTGCTTCCAGCCCTAGCTGAAGACTTTCTGGAAATTCATTTAATACGTCCAGAATATTACTGGATTGCTCATCGATAATAACTTCAGATGTTTTAGAAACTTTTCCCTCAGCCATAGATGGGTAATTGAATAGTACTCCTTCAGAAAGCGGCGAAGTCAACTTTACCGCTTCACCCGTTCGAGAAGTCGCGAAAGCAGTATTCGTCATCAATTCGAATGGAACTCCGGCCTCATTTTCAATGACTAGTCGAGCAACAGGATCTACAAGACTCACTGTTCCAGCTTCGAATGCATCAAAATAATCTGTTGCGATAGAATCTGCACCTAAGTCAACTTCCAACTTATCAAGTTGGCCTTCTGCATACAAGAAGTCAGTGCCTTTAAACTCAATTGCACCGCCTGTGAGTCGAACTTTATCACCGGTAGGCATGGTCGCTGTATATCGCACATCAATTTCTCCTGATGCAGGCACTACAAAACTTACTTGAGCAAGTTGAACAGAGTCGCTTGTCGTTGTATTGGCTGGAACTGTATACGTATACTGATATGCTTGTTCAGCAACGAGCCAATTGGCAGTTGTTATTGTCACCTCTGCATCTTGAGGATAATCATTCCTGAAAGTATACTTAAGTTGAGCATCAGAAACATCCATACGACTGATGACAACATCTACTCCTTCATCTTCAAGGTTAACGGTGTTAACCGTATCAAGAACTGGGAGTGTGAATTCAGGAACATCGAGAAGATCACCCGGAATTACATCAAATAGATCTTGTGCAATACGCACGTTAATCGCACTGTTAGCGTCTTCACTTAGATACTGACTAAAGTCAGAATCAGCAAGCGCATCTCTTAGTGTGAATCTAGTATCGAGAACGGGAGCTGCGATTTCTGGCTCCCAATTCTCAAATTGGACATCCGATATTGTGTCGGAGCAGGCAGCCAGAGACAGTATGGCTACGCCTACCGCTACCAAGCGGTAAAAAGTGTTTTTCATAGGAATGTGTTGTTCAAAAAAGTGCGGTGCCGCATGGAACCGCTGAACACACTCTTGAAAAAACTAGGCCAATTATTTACTTCATTCTGCTTAAAAAAGCAAAATACCTGCGAATCAACGCATTGTATTACAAGTAGTTATCAGGTGTTGTCCGCCCAGTTGACAGTTCATCATCAAACCATCCATATCGTTTCCCTTCAAGTTCTAATCGCTTAAAATTCAACGAAAGTCCTATTCGCAGATGTGCAGATCTGGTCGAATACAAATCGATTATACTAGGTATGTGATCTGTTGCTGCAAAGACTTTAACTCCTAGCAACATGACACTAGCTCTAGCACCATATACAATCTCACCACGGCTGACACCGAGAATTCCTCCAACGTGAAGAAAATCACCAAAATGCTGGCCTATCCCAATAGAAGCTACACTTTGAAACCCTTGAGACGAACTTATTCTGCGACTTTCAGCTGCAATAGTTAAGTCTGTCGCATCACTCAATCGGTATCGCAAATGACCTTGAAGTTTTGGCGAAAGCTGTGAGGTAAATGACTCGACGCTTGAACTTAGGTTCGCTTCCTCTTGAAGTTGGTCTAAACTATTTTCTGCACTAAATGAATAGCCAGGGTCAAATACATTTCCAATTACGCCCGCATACGTACCTGCACCTTCAAGGCTATGACGTTTAGCATCCGTACTCCATCGAATAGCTCCCACGTCTGAAGCAGCCAGACTAAACTCAGTTTTTCGTGACGGCCGGTAAACGATGCCAAGATCTATGGCACCTCCAAAGCCCTTATCTAAAGAGAAAGGTTGAATACTGACCGAATAGTCCTCTTCAGTGAGATCAATATTATAACCAGCTGATTGAGCATCGATCGATAAATTATAATCAATCGCATAGCCATTTGGATCGGTCGTGATCGAACCCGAAGCGGAATTTATTTGAGCTGCAGCAGACCCCGCTAAAAGTTTAATACGCCCACCGAATGCAAATTTTTGATTGACGTGCATTCCATAATGAAAGCCTACTTCATGGAAGCTTACCTGTTTACCTTTCGGCAAAACTTGAATGACCTCACCAGCAGAAGCTTGATTTCCCTGGGTAAGAACTCTAGCAAATTGACGATTGATGCTAGCAGAAGATTCAAACCGAAGTGCATGATGCGCTCCATACTGAAAACGATCTTTCCGGATATTAAATCCAAGCGTAGCCAATTCTACCCCGGCAGAAGATTGCATTGTCTCTGGAGCGTTGGATGCAAGGCGTGATGCTTGTAAGAGAAAGTTATCTCCACTTTGGGTCCCGAGATCGTTCAGCGTAAAATTTGTACTTACACGCTGCATGCCACTTCCAATCCTCACGCTCACCCGATGGTCTTGAAGCAAGGCAGGGTTGGCCATTACTGCATCAAAGCTATAGCTAAGTGAACGTTGAAAATCGAGCTGAGCTTTCGCTAAAAAGCTACTACAGCAAGCGAAAGTTAAAATTAATAGGACTCTCATTCTGCTGCGTATTCAAAGCTCA
>CALDTK010000255.1 GCA_937924035.1 uncultured Saprospiraceae bacterium
ACACTTAGAAAAAAAAGATTCTTGAAATTCATAACAGTGAATTTACAGGGGTTAATAAGGAGCGCAAATGTATCAGAATATTTAGGCCCTAGGCACTTTACTAGAAATACTTCTATTAGTTTTCCGAAATGGAGTTAAACCAAGTCAAACTCGTCATCTGCGACATGGACGGAACGCTACTCAATAGCAAGCACGAAGCCAGCCCACGCTTCTTTGAGCAGTATCAAGAAATGAAGGCCAGGGGTATAACCTTTATCGCTGCAAGTGGACGTCAATATCACAGCATGCGTGTAAAGCTTGCCCCAATTGCAGACGAGCTGATCATAGTCGCTGAAAATGGTGCTTTCGCAAAATCTCCAAAAAAAGTTTTGGTTTCTACCTACGTACCTGATGGAACGGTCTCGCAAGTACTAACTGCTATAGAAGGGAAGCGTAATATTCATCCTGTCTTGTGTACGCCAGAAGCTGCGTATGTGAGAGCAGATTCTCCAACATTTCGAAACGTAATGAGCGAATTCTATTCTTCTCATAATGCGGTAGATGACCTATCTAAAGTGGATGTCGATGTTCTGAAAATTGCTCTTTACAATGAGGAAAGCTCAGAACGACATATTTATCCATTCACCAAACACTTAGAAGGTGAGCTTAAAGTAAAAGTGTCAGGGGTTAACTGGGTTGATGTATCTCACCCAGATGCACACAAGGGCTACGCGATCAGTATGATTCAAAAGCAACTGGGCGTCTCAAAAGCTGAAACGATGGTTTTTGGTGATTACCACAATGATTTAGAAATGTTGGCACTTGCAGACTTCAGCTTTGCGATGGGCAATGCGCATCCTGACATCGTAAAGGCAGCCAATTTTCAAACAACAAACAACGATGATTTTGGTGTTGAGCGAGTACTAGAGCGACTTCTCGAGGCGCAGCCCTAGAGCCTAGTCTTCAATCCGATTTTTTCTGAAGTCGCATTAAACTTCGCTGGTAAAGCCTTACTCAAATCGATGTCGTAGTCTGCTGCGAGTAGATCTACGCAGATCAAAATATCTGCTAGCTCCTCAGCAAGATGCTCCACTGTATCTCTGCTTCCTTTGATACCAAGTCGCTCACGTTCAAGCTTCTTTACCACATTGAGTGCTTCGCCCAGTTCCCCTGCGAGTTCTGTAGCTCGATAAAGTGGTGTGATTTGATTACTACTATCCCACTCTAATTGGCGGGCGTTGTTTGCTTGGCGGAGTTGTGCAAGAGTCATACAGCAATACTACAAAACCGCCATCTTGTATATTGCCTACATGGATCGTCGCACTTTCGTGAAAACTTCAAGTACACTTGCAGCAGCCTCAACCCTTAGCCCTTTCGGCATTACAGGCAGATATAAACAATCTAATGGACTCACTACCGGACATGGTAGCCATCGATATAAGGTTGACCATGAATGGCATAAAGACCTAAGCATTCCAATAAAAGACTGTCATGAAATGGTGCAAGCACCCGATGGCAGATTGTTCATGCTCACTAACCACACGAAGAATAATGTCCTGATCTACGACAAGTCGGGCAAAGTCCTTTCCTCATGGGGAAGCGAATATCCTGGGGCACATGGACTCTCTCTTTCGGTAGAAGGCAGCGAATCCTTCCTTTGGATCACCGATGAAAAAACTGGCGCCGTTAACAAGCACACCCTTGACGGACGGAAAGTGCTCTCCCTCAAGTACCCCTACGAAAGTGGATACTATGCGGACATCAGTGAATACAAACCAACCGAAACAACCGTCGCTCCCGATGGAAGCATCTATGTAGCGGATGGATACGGCAAAAACTACATCCACAAATACAGCGCTCAAGGAAAGTACTTGTCAAGTTTTGGCGGAAGCGGAACCGGACCTGCACACCTAGATTGCGCACATGGCGTGACCGTTGATACACGAACGCCTACACCTACCCTACTCGTCACCTCGCGAAGTAAACAGTGCTTCAAACGATACAACCTTAAAGGAAAGCTTCTCGCTACTTACCAAACTCCAGGACTCTGGATTTGCAGGCCGGTAATCAAAGGCGACTATACCTATTTTTCCGTCATTGTCAGTCAAACCTGGTACGGCTACGACGGCATGATCGCCATCTTCGACAAGGACATGAAATTGATCAGCGTTCCAGGATCTTCTGATGAAGCCATCTCTTATACCGACGGTGTGCTCAAAACGCCAGTCAGTGATGAAATGACCTTCATGAATCCTCACGATGTATGTGTGGACGATGAAGAAAATCTCTATGTGCCGCAGTGGTATTCAGGGCGCACCTACCCGATGAAACTCACGCGAGTCTAGAGTCCATAAAGCTTTGTGACGCTAGTAGGAATCAAGGCTAGGATTTCCTCTTTTGGCAGATCTAGTTTCGTTCCACTCAAATTGACCGTCTCCAAATACGGATACTGACTCAAGCGGCTGAGCGATGCGGCTGTTGCGTCAGACCTCGAAAGATCAAGTTTCGTCAAGTGCTCCATTGGCGGCAAAGCGGCTAGCCAAGCGTCTGCATTTTTCAACTGTCTGAGGTCTAAAATCGTAACGTTTGCCGTGAATGGTTCGAGAGCTGTTAGCGCAACACTCGGCTCAACTTTAACATCAATAAGCTTAACCTCTACAGTCGTGTGCTGCTGACTAATCGGCTGGATACTCCACATCTCAGGTATATTATCCAAAGCTATTGCTGGTGGCCGAGCACGGTCGATGTACGGCAATTCTCTGACGTCAAGGTTTGTGGTTCGGGCAATAGCTTGAATGACTTCCTCTTCAGGTTTCCAATCACTTATTGTACTCATCGAATCTGCAGCAGCAGCAGCAGCAGCAGCTAGCCATGACTTGATAATCAGCAGTTCATCGTAGCTCAAAGGTTCACCTCGACTAGGCATGAAACGAGGATGATCTGACGGCAACGTAATCCGTCGCCAAAGTTCTTTCGTGGCAATCGCATCGCCTTCACTTCCACCCTTTTTGAGGGCAGCGTAACTGTCCATGCGCAAGGATCCGTGAGCTAACTCAGCGCGGTGACAGGCGACGCATTTCTGCGTAAAAATCGGCTGAATCAACTCTTGATAAACAACAACACTGTCTCGATTGGCAAGGATTAGCTCGCCTGACTGCTCGTCGGCGGTGGTAACAAAAGGAGTTTTGGAGAAAGCTGTTGGCGCATACTGTGCAAAGTGGCCATCACCATGTGTCAATTCACCACCAAGATGACCAGCCCAACCGCATGCACCCATAAAAACGAACCCAAGGATGACACCACTCGTTTTGGCGGAAGCTGATCGCGCTGAAAGCCAAGTCATGAGCAATAAACCGACCATGGTTCCTAGCCCCCAATACCGATGCGTATCCCAATGTGCTCCGAGCGGACCGGCGAGTAGCCAACCTGATATCACAGCACCAACCGCACCCAAAGCAGCTACGCCATACAACCACGGAACGGCCTTGTACAGACCCGCCAAACGACTGTTGAGACTAAGCACATGCAGCAAAACCGCCGCAATCAATACGCCTATCGGAAGGTGAACAAGAATCGGGTGAAACGCCCCAATGAAAAGATTTAAATCTTGCATGGGCTAGGCGATAAGATCGTGTTGAACATGACCATGCACATCTGTGAGACGATACCTTCTACCCTGATGCTTGAAGGTGAGCCGCTCATGATCTATGCCCAGCAGGTGCATGACCGTCGCTTGAAAATCGTGAACGTGAACTGGATTTTCTGTAATGCCTACGCCAAAGTCATCCGTTTGACCGTAGATAATTCCAGGCTTTACGCCTCCACCCGCCATGAGCATCGTAAAGCAACCACCGTGGTGATCACGTCCAAAATTCACTTGTGCAGGACCTTGAGAATAGGCCGTACGGCCAAACTCGCCGCCCCAAATCACAAGGGTATCATCAAGCAATCCGCGTTGCTTAAGATCTGTAATTAATGCTGCTGATCCTTGGTCCACTTCTTTGGCTTGCTTCGAAAGTGCAATCGGAAGATTCCCGTGCTGATCCCAACCTTGGTGGTACAATTGAATGAATGGTACATCTCTCTCTGCGAGGCGGCGCGCTAGCAATGCGTTTGCAGCAAAAGTGCCTGGCTCTCGAGCATCTTCGCCGTAAAGTTCAAAGATGGAATCTGGTTCATCGCTGAGGTCCATAACCTCAGGAACGCTTGTTTGCATTCGGAAAGCCATCTCGTATTGTGCGGTACGCGCTACTACCTCAGGGTCATTAAAATCTTGACCTTGTTGCTTCTGTAGATCTTGCCAGGCGTCTAGCTGAGAGCGTCTCATATCTTGAGAAACGCCAGGAGGATTTTGCAAATACAACACTGGATCTTTCCCGCTTCTAAATTGAACACCTTGATGCTCAGATGGCAAAAAACCATTGCCCCACAAACGAGAATACAAAGGCTGTCCGCCAACCTTATTCTTCGTAACGAGGACGACAAACGAAGGCAAATTCTTATTGGGTGATCCTAGTCCGTAACTCATCCAGGCACCCATAGCTGGTCGACCAGGTTGCTGACTACCAGATTGCAAAAAAGTAATGGCAGGATCGTGATTTACTGCTTCCGTATACATCGATTTCACAATGCAAAACTCATCAGCAAGCTTTGCCATGTGCGGTAGTCGATCGCTAAACCATGCGCCCGATTGACCATGTTGTTTGAACTCGAAAGGTGAGCCCATCATTGGGAAGTTCGCTTGGCCAGAACTCATTCCTGTGGAGCGAAACTGATTCCGAACACTTTCAGGGAGATCCTGACCATGCAAACGATTCAGTTCAGGCTTATAGTCAAAGAGGTCCATGTGGCTTGGAGCTCCACTTTGCATGAGGTAAATGACGCGCTTGGCGCGAGGTCGGAA
>CALDTK010000256.1 GCA_937924035.1 uncultured Saprospiraceae bacterium
CCCGCAAGGGTCGTAACCGTTGTAAGAATGATTGGTCGGAAACGGCCTAACGCAGCTGTTTTGAGTGCTTCCATCTGAGACATCCCATTGTCTCGTTCAAGTAACTCGTTATAACTCGTCACCAGCACTAGCGCATCATTTACCAAGACTCCAACCAAAGCAATTATCCCCAAGCCCGAAAACAGGCTCAATGGAAAACTAGCAGGAAGAACCAAGTCCATCAACCAGTGCCCCCAAATCACACCGATAAAAGCAAATGGAATCAATAAGAACACAATTATGGTTTGCGAGACACTTCTAAACGTTAAGGCAATAATGAACAACATTAACATCAAAACAATTGGGCCAATCAAACCCAAGGAACTTGACGTCTTCGCTTGCTCTCTATTCTGGCCTTCGTAGTTTGCTGTCACCCCTGGATAGGATGCTAGAATTTCAGGAATGATTACGTTTCTAAGGTTTGCGGTAACGTCACTAACACTTACATCATCACTAGAAATATCAGATGAGATTGTTACTTCTCTCGCACCATCCGTATGGCTTATCGAAACGATTCCACGCTCAGTATCTAGCGTTGCAATATCGCCCAATACGTACTCTCCTTGAGTCGTTCTAATACGCATTGACGTAAGCTGATCAACTGTACGGCGATTGTCCTCTGCGTACCTAACCCATACACGGACCTCATCTCGGCCACGCTGCAAACGTTGCACTTCCTGCCCAAAGAATCCAGCTCGCACTTGTGCTAATACACTCGACTCATCTAGTCCAAGGTATCGTCCCTTCTCATTAAGTAAGATGTTGATCTCACGCAGACCTTCTTTATTAGAGTCGGTCACATCTGTTAATTCTTTCAAATTCCGAAGCGCATCTGCAACCTCTGTTGAGGCTTCATCGAGCTGTTCAGAATTACTTCCTCTGAGACTTACACTAATAGGCTTTCCAAACGCCGAAGCACCACCAAATGTAAGCGACTCGGCAGCCGGAATAGATCCAGTAAATTTCCGAATCATGTTCGTCGCCGTACGCACAGCCAAAGAATCACGCTCTTCTGAATCAATTAACGTCGCCCTAACCCTTCCTTGAAAAGTACTAGGGCCAATGTCTACTTGCACTTTTTCAATTGCACGTTTTTCGTTCTTGTAATAATGCTGAGATAGTGAATCATTGGCCATTTCAACAGCAGCATAAATCCGATCTAAATACTCCTGAGTAATAGCTTCACGTGTGCCTGCGGGCATTTGCAAGTCGATATTAATATCGTCACGAGGAATATTCGGGAAGAAGGTTGTCCCTACAATTCCACCTCCAACGGCACCAAAACTAACGAACAGTAAGGCCGTCATACTAGCGATTGTCAAGAAGCGATACTTCATGGCAAAATTGAGTACGGGAGCATAAAGAGTGTCCCGTAAGAAGTCCATCAGCTTATCAAATTGCTGAATCAACCAAGGCTTCTTTGCATGTGGATCTCCACGCAGTGCTTTAGAGTGGGCCACGTGAGTAGGCAAAATGATGACGCCTTCTACGAGTGAGAAAATCAAGGAGAGGATTACCACGATTGCCATTTCAGCGAAGAAATCTCCCAAGCGGCCACGGATAAAAAAGAAGGTCGAAAAGGCCACAACCGTAGTTGCAATTGCAGAGAATACCGCAGGTAATACCTGCATGGTTCCTTCTACTGCAGAATTCTCAGCTTCACGATTTTTCCTAGCTACGCGCGATGATTCTCCCGCTTTAATCTGCTCTGGAGAAAGCTGAGCTAAGGTTCCAGCCTCTTCAGCTTCCGCCAAAACCTGTTCTTCCTCATCCGGATCTTCACGATCCATTCCTAGCTCCCAGCGTTGGTAAATATTCTCACCAATTACGATACCATCATCCACGAGAATACCGATTACGAGGATCATTCCAAAGAGGGATAGTACGTTAATCGTGACTCCCAATAAATAAGCACAGAGGAACATGCCCGCAAACGAAATTGGAATAGAGAGTGCCACCCAAAAAGCTAAGCGCCAGTTGAGAAACATCGCCAACATCAGTGCAACGATGAAAAAACCTAGCAACCCATTTTCACTCAATAGGTCAATACGATCATTGAGCGTTATTGATCTATCAGAGACAATTGATGCTCGGACCTCCGTATTATTCTCATTAAATTCTTCGATGTAGTTGCGTACTGTTTCAGTAATCGTCAACATATCTTCTTCAATCGTATTACTAACCGTTACCACAACTGCAGGAGCCTTATTGATATAGGTCCTCGTCGGATCTTCAGCCCATCGATCAGTAACATCGGCAACTTGGAAAAGACGCACTACCCCACCTTCTGGTGAAGTTTTAATAACGATATCACGTAACCCTTCTGCATAGTAGTCTTTTGCCCGAGAGCGAAGTAGTAGCTCTTCACCTTCCGTTTTGATCGTACCTCCTGTGATGTCCAAGTTTGCACCACGAATTGCATTTGCGGCTTGCTGAAAGGTTAAGCCGTACGCTTGTAGATCGTTTTCCCGAAAGGCGATTTGAATCTCTTCCTCCGGAAACCCAGTCACCTCAACTTTAGAGATGCCATCTATAGCCAACAAATCCGACTCAACTTGGCGACCATAGGTCTTTAATGCACCAAGCGAAACATCTCCTGATATCCCGAGCGTGATCGCAGACTGCACATTTTCACGTACATAAACGACCGGAGGCTCAAGCCCTGCGGGAAAGCTTGGAATACGATCTACTGCATTTCGCACGTCATCAACAACCAGGTCTGCATCATACCCTTCAAGAACCTCAACTGTGATTGAGCCTGAATTCTCCTGACTGACGCTAGTCACTCGATCGATACCAGTGACACCCTTTAGGTTTTCCTCGATCTTATCGATGATACCTTCTTCGATTTCTTCTGGAGCTGCACCTGGTAGCACTACCTGTACAGAAATTATACGTGAAGGCACTTCCGGGAAGAACGTCGACTTCATGTTTTGTGCGCCAAAAATGCCTAGCACAATCAGCCCGATCATGATCAGGTTGGCAGCAATGGGATAGCGAACGAAATAGCGGACAACTGAACGCATACTATTTAAATTAGAGGGAGATAAAAGAGATTTTTAGAAAGCGTTTCAAGATTAACTATCTGTTATTCTTGCCTTAACCTTCATCCCATTATAAGCCCCTGGTAGCGCTTCGTTTAAAAGCTGTGTTCCAGGCGAAAGGCCCTTCACATAAATATTCTTTTGGCCACGACGCACGATCTCGATTGTACGACGTTGCAGTTCCTTTCCATCTAAGACATAAACTTCGTTCGTGCCTACGAGTAGACTTTGATCTATCGAGGTGACATCATCCAATTGACTTCCCGCAGCCGTACCTGTCAAAAACAATCCTTCTCTCAATCCTTTTCCGCGCACACTCAGAAATATCTTTGCCGTCTGCGTATTTGGATCAATTTGAGTTGAGATACGACTTACCCGACCAGTGTAAGCTTCTCCGTTAGGACCTTGCAAATTTGCCGTAGTTCCTGTTTTGAGGTAACTCAAATCTGCAACAGGTACCGTAGCAGCCATTTCATAGCTACTCGCCGTAAGGCTCGCGAGTGGCTGACCACTTCTAATCAAGGCACCTTTTGTAGCAGTTACATTGGTTAAGGTTCCTGAAAACGGTGCACGAAGTACATACTTCGTCAAGCGCTCTTCTACAGATTTAATAGTGTAGTAGAGGTTGTAAATGTCACGTCCATTAAGAAAATAGCGCGCTGATGCATCGGCAATTTCAGGTAATGGGGCGAGATTTTTTTCAGGATCAAAATTGCGGAGATACGCATCCCAAGCAGGAAACGTACCTGGGTAATCGATCTTAAGTTCGGGCATCACAGTGGCCAAGGTTTTGGCGAGCTGGCTCTTTTGAGCGAGCAAGGCATAGCGCGCTTCAGTGTTATTGATGCGAGCCAGCACGTCACCTTTCTTATAGTAGACTCCTTCCTTAAAGGCACGATCAGAGGCTTCAAACAAGCCAGTTACCTCAGCAATAACAGGTACCGTTTCAAACGCCACCAATCGTCCTTGGAGCGAGAGATCTACGTTTACACTAGAGAGCTCCACGCTACGTACAGCTACCTCCCTTAGCGACTCTTTGCGCTCGCGCTTCGGTGGTGGTTCTTTCTTCGAACTAATCGACTGCATAGCTGCGTAGCCCCCAAAAAGGACGAGTACTGCGATGGCAATACTTATGCGACGTTTGGTAAGATCGGTCATTGGATATTGGTATTCAAATTGGCAAAAACACGTTGCAACACGTGTTGACAGGTCTTTTGGTCTTTTTCGGATATTCCTTCCACTGCTCTTTCTGTGAGTTGACACGCACGCGAAAAAGCTTCTTTAAACGCGCACTCCCCTTTCGACGTCAACTCGACAAGTTTCTGGCGACGATTGCTCGGGTCAATGCTCCGTTTTACGAGTTTCTCCTTCTCCATCCTGCTCAGCAAGCGAGCAACAGTTGCTTTATCTCGGAGCAAATACGAAGCAATTGCATCTTGTGTCGCTTTGGGCTCAGCAGTCAAAAACTTCAAGGTTGGATAAAACTCTACGGGGTAATCATAGCCTACTTCGTGAAGCGACTCAACTAAAAGTTCACGCATGAGCCTACCCGTAAGGTGAAGCCCTTCCCCAAGAGAAGACAATTTCTTTACTTTCCGATGCATGTGCAACAGTTGCAACTGCAACAGTACAACCTGACTCGAAAAAGGTTTTAGCGAAAGCGAAAAAA
>CALDTK010000257.1 GCA_937924035.1 uncultured Saprospiraceae bacterium
CGGGTTAGGTCACCAAAAAGCTCCGTTGCCCAATCCACTTTTCCAGCGATAATGGTGTCTAAGTATTCATTTTTCTTCTGTAATAAGATGTCTTGCACAAACTGAAAATATTCCCCATTCGACACCTCTGTATCCATCATCATAATATCAGCGTCGAGGCGCACATTTATTTCTTTTCCTTCGCGAATCATTTCTACAACGGTTGCATTATCGGATACAGTCGCATCGATGCGCTTGGCCAAGCCTGCTGGTACGCGCACGATATTTCTAACAATAGATTTGGCTGTGCGAACGTCTTCGCGCTTCCGCAAAACATCTAGATTGTTGCTTGCTAATCGTGGAGGTGTTTTGGCTTGACCACCTGATATTCGAGAAAGAATAGTTTCGACGTTTGCTCGCTGTGCAATAGTGGTAACAAGGCTGTTTATTTCTTTTACTTTATTGCTATCGCTACCGTAAAAATCGCGTAACTCCAGTAGGGTAGGTAGGTAGTTGCGATTAAGTTGATCGGTGACGGCTTGCTCGGCATTATCGGCGAGCGGATTGCTTAGATAGTCGAGACGCCACTTGTTGTTGTAGGCAGTTTTGGCGAAAGCTAAATTTTTATATCCAGGCTTTTCATAGCGCATCGTAAGGCCTGTTACGAATAACCAATCTTTGCGATGATCGCCAAATTGATTAGCGTCTATCGTCATAGCGAGGTACACTGGCCTACCACTCTTACGAATCTCATCCATCATTTCGGTTGGATTCTCGATGTCTTCGATATCGGCATCCAAGTCTCCTGCAATATGCTTACGGTAGGCAGGAAAATTCCAGAGTAAGGCCCAGTTTATTATTCTCACATCTGGCCGATGCTTGTAGGCAGCTTGGAGAAACCAACTCGGAAACGTGTCAGCATCTCCATTAGTGATAAGGATGGCGTTCTTTTCTGTTGATTCGAGTTGGTTGTAGTTGTACTCCAACAAGCCTTTCGGCAAAGGTTTTAAGTCTTGCAGCTTTGTAAGTAAGTGATCACGTTTGGTTCGCTGCCAGGTAAGTTCGTAATGCGCGATTAGGCCTGTGTAAGCTGCTGGGTTGTCTGGTTCAGCCTTGTGCGCGACGAGTAGATGTTCGTATCGCGTTTCGGGATTTTTGTCATTGGCAAACTTGAGGTAGGGTAGGGTGAACCCCTCTTTGCTCATTCCTGTTGCTGCAGCTTCTTCAACGATTGCGTTAAGGTCGTAGGCTTGCAGATCGAAGCGATTCGCGTATTGCGCAAACTTGTAGTAGTGATACCAGGCGTCTTCCTCAGCGCAAGGGTTGCTCGTGTAGGCGCGCCAGTCCTCTGCACGCTGGGTATAGTAAGCTGGCGGGTGGTCTTCCCAGAGCACTGACTGAAACGCAGTTGGTGGTGCAACGCAGCAAAAGACGCTGAGAGATAGGTGAAGTAAGACTCCTATTAACGACGATTTCCTTGCAGTATTTACAGCTTTCGCCAAAACCAAAGACAACATAGACGGTGTATTTGGTAGGTATTAACCGGCGGAAGCGAATGGTTCAGAATTTTTTCCCCCTATTTTGGTTCCTAAAACAAGTGTTATGCAGCACGTATTTAAGACGTTAGTTATTGTACTTCTTACTTTTTTATGTGTGCAGACAGGGCTTTTGGCACAAGAAAATTGGCGTACGGAACAGAACTTTCCCCTTGGCACCGATCGTATTGAAGCGATCGAATTCATCACTCAAGATTCTATCGGAATAATAACGGTTGGTGCACTGCAGCGTTGGCGTGTTGTATTAGATGCCGATTCAGGTCAATTATTAAGTGAAAAAAGGTTAGACAACGCTTGTGCTCCTAGTTCAATGAGGCTTTCAGATGGTGAATACGTTTTAATTGACTCTGATCCATCCAGCGTTTTAGTCGGAATAACCTCCTATGATGAAAACTGTGTTGGTACTCCTACCCTGCGAAGCATACTGGATTTGAGTCCTTCCGTAGATACCGTAAATCTTCGAACTCCAGTTAATGTGCCAGCAATTGGAACGCTATATCATTATCGTCTACTGGTTAGACAACCAAATACTCAGGGGATAGAAGTTCAGCAATATGTGGGAGTAATAGATAACAGCTCTTTAGGTACTTATGGTTGGTACTATATAGGGAATGGAAAGGGCCTGTATAATGTTGAAGTTGTAGGAGGTGAATTTGAAGCAAACATTCCCGACATAGGTTTCCTTACCACGTTAGCTACAACAGAAGAAGGTATGCTTCAATATACTTCTTCTGGCTACTATAATGTGTACGCACCTGAAGATGCATTCCGTACGATTGGCTTAAGTACATGTGGTGATATACCAACAAATTGTAGATTGAATGCCTTAGGTGATGTAGCCTTTTTACAACGTGCAACATGCGGTACTGCTGACTCAACGAAAACCTTCGTGCGAACAGATACCTCAGGAGTGGCTAATGAAATCGGAATCGATTCAGAATTATTTTTCGTTGATGAAGCTCTTGGCGCGGTGCGAGATGTTAAGGATGTTGCTCTTAGTGACTCTGGTGATTTACTGGCTACAGGTTCTTTTCATCTTCAACCTGGAAGTCCCGCTTCATCTGCAGCATTTATATTTCGAACATCTTCAGCTGGGCAACTTTTATCGAAGTGGTATGACGAAATTATTGACGTTAAAGGAGGCTCTGCGCAGCTAACTCATGTTGGCGGGACGAGCGATGGAGGAGCAGTGGCCGTAGGGTCACGGGACGGAAAACTTTTCGTTGTACGCATTAGGCCTTTCGTTTCTAACATTGATCCACCTAAAACCTATCAATTATTACGCATAGCTCCTAACCCATCAACTAACACAATACAAGTAATTGGTAATAAAAATATCCTTCAAGGTGCGGAGTTTATCTTATTGAATATGCTAGGTGAAATTGTTCTGCGAGGTTGTCTGGAAGGAACTATGGCAATACCTATTTTTGATTTGCCTGATGGACAGTACATCTTGTCATTTCCACAAGAAGGCAAGGTCGGTCAGTTTATAAAATTAAAGAGATGACTAATTGTAACCTTCGACTTTCGATTTAAGAAAAACCAAGTTACTCGCTCGCTATACTAATCAAGTTTTACTAAAGTAAATGAATGCTCCTCACGCTCGTTTAGTAAATGTAGATGGTACAAACCGGCGCTCAGCATGTCGAGCCCAATATGGTTAGTCCCCGCTTCTAAAGCAAACGTTTGCACAGTCTGACCAAGTCGATTGATAACAATTCCTGTTACGGGAGCGCTGACGTTTATCGAAAGTTTATTCCGCACCGGGTTTGGATAAATACGCGCCGTCAAACTGTTGGCATCGAGGGTCGGCACGGTGCGTCTGGCAATAAATGTATCGATCCGCTCGCATTGAAGCACTCGAGTAGTGAGAGTAACGGTGTCGCCAAGCGTAACGAGAATGCTAGATGAGGTCTCTCCTGTAGACCACATGAAGAATGCTGGCAGTGTAGTGTCTTGAACGCTTACCGAAAAGCGCACTTCGTTTCCAATGTATTCTTCGGTTGTGTCAAACTGAATTTCTGCCCTACTTTGGATTTGGACTAACGTGTCAAAGAAACAGTTAGACTCATTGCTGTAAAGCTGCATGGAATAGCTCCCCTCCATCAAGTCAGTAACAGGTAATGAGCGTACGATACCATCGATAACTACTGAATCTTCAGATCCATATATAGAGCCGTTGTTTTCTCCAAAACATGCATCTCTAGTGCTAAAAAAGAGGTAATCGGTTTCAGGATATACCCTACGATAAAGTTCGCAGCCGTTGGTGTCAATAATTGTTAACTGAATCGTTCGTGTATCGATGTATTCATACTCCTCTAACGGTTCTCCATTGGCAAGTACAGTTGCAACGGCCGCAGAGTCTCTGAGGTGGACTTCAAATTGTCGAGGTAGTGTAGCGTAGCGACAAAACGCTTCGATTATAACTGTATCGATAATGTTAATCAATAGGCTAGAGGGTGGCCTTTCTATCTGGAAGTTCAGTCCATTCACTTGAACAAGTTTTCGGTTTCCAATCAATTGGGTCTCAACTAAACCTGTTAATGGATTGGTATAAGATACCGAATCACTTTCAGTACAATAAGGAACAATTAAAGGAAGATCTATCGGCCGTTGTAATGTTCGGTAAGGCACAATAGTATAGCCAAGAGTTGTGGAAGAGTAGCTCGAAACTCGATCCGTGAATGAACGCTTGCCATAAATAAGTAGGCCTTGAGGCCTCGCTTCGTAGTCGTAGCTATTTCCTTCTAGGTCGGAAATGATAGTGCCCAGTGTATCCAGAATCAAATGTCTGACGAATGGATTTCCGCGGAAAAATCCCGTTTGTCTTTTCGCAATAATTTGTCCGTTTGGCAGAGCCGATATCCTTGTGGTTGAAGTACTCGATGATCCGTCCCACGGAATGTTTAAAAGCAAGGTGTCTATGGTGCCGTCTACTTTGTCGAGTAATACTCTGCCCGTATCGAGCCTGAGCCGGGACTCCCATTCAATCAATAGTGCACTCGTGTCGAGTGCTGGCGCCTCTGATACAACTTGAAGCAATTGACCACTTTTTGATCTTATCTCACGTTCGCCTCTTATTTGGATATATACGTTGCTGTCAAGGGTGTAGTCAACAAAAACGGGGTAGTCAAGTATGTCCGGGTGTGATTCTTCATGTCGAAATACGGCAGGGCTTCCAACAGTGTCTGGGAATGGATACGTCACCATTGATGGAAATGAGATATTGCCCTGCAACTGCAGACTAAGCAGGGTGGCATCACTGAGAGGTCCATTGAATTCTTCGAAGCAAAGCGCAGTTCCACAAACCGCTTCAATGCGATAACCTAAATTCGATTCGTAGTAGATGTGCTCAATGCGTGTATCAGGATCCGTAGTCTCAAACACGGCATCAAATCCTGCAGCCGCTGTAGCATGGCCAAGTATGTTGCCTGAGGAAGTCTCTAGCACAGCAACAAATCCTGTTCCTGCATTATCAACAGCAGCGTCTATGAGCTTGACCTGCTCTGGAAGATTAAAGACGCGTAACGGATTACCAAGTTCATCGGTTATCAACACCTCGCTATTCGTTGTCAGTATGTAGCCTTGCTGGTAGGCCAACACGCTAACGACTTCTCCCCTCAGTTCAAAATGCATTGAATTGAGTCTGTTGCTTGCTCCATCATAAACGGTCCAGCCATAGCCGTAGGCTAAAGTTCTATCAAATCCAGGTATACGGGAAACGCCGATGTACTCACTACCACGTCGGGCTAGGCCAACCGGTCTACTTAT
>CALDTK010000258.1 GCA_937924035.1 uncultured Saprospiraceae bacterium
CATCATCTACGAAGAAGAACCCTCAGACGCTGAGAAGAAACATGCGCTAGCTAAAGGTCGAATTCGCTCATAAATGTTGTAGGAGATACTACTAAACCTCGTAGCGGTTTAGTCCTTGGGCCGAACTGACACCGGTCAGCCCGGGCTTGCTACTTGATTTTCTAAGCCGCCTACATGGCGGTGAACTCAGCTCGATCTTTACCCCCCTTCCTCTAATATTTCTAAGCCGCCTACATGGCGGTGAACCGGATTAGCGAAGAGGTGTTTATGGTCACTAATTTCTAAGCCGCCTACATGGCGGTGAACGGGTAGTCGATACATTGAATCAATCAATGCTTTTTCTAAGCCGCCTACATGGCGGTGAACGTGTTGTCGTACATCCCGGATCGTGATGACCATTTCTAAGCCGCCTACATGGCGGTGAACGGCTTCGATTACTACGACGTGACCGACTCTAATTTCTAAGCCGCCTACATGGCGGTGAACGAGCTCCGTACACCTGGGCTTCAATCTCGTATTTTCTAAGCCGCCTACATGGCGGTGAACATATCCCTACCACGCTAGAGTTTCATGGCTCGTTTCTAAGCCGCCTACATGGCGGTGAACGTGTGTGTTTGGGCGTACCCACCATCCAACCATTTCTAAGCCGCCTACATGGCGGTGAACGGTGTATATTAACGTATCGCTTCCGGTTGCTTTTTCTAAGCCGCCTACATGGCGGTGAACTGTGCATAATTTCACTTATTATATTGAAAAACAAATAGTTAGTACAATTTTAACGAAAATACCCTTTTTTGAAGATGCTTTCTAACTACTTGAATTTACAGCTATATTATAAAAGAGCGAAAAAAGGGTTTAACTAACCGGGATATCCGGTAGTGCAAATGGCCGTGTCGATACAGCCAGCCCGTAGCTGTTAGGTTCTATAGAAGCGCTTGGATTGTCTTGCGACGTACGTTTTATCCGAAGACTGAATATCTGACCGTTCGATTTTGATGCCACTTTTACGTAGGGAAGTTGCTCTGCGTCTGTAAGCCGGTTTATTCGATTTTGTTGCGTACGAACATTACGGTTAGGGACTCGAAAAAGAGCGTATTGTGAGTAGGTATTGACGTCATCCGGTACAGGTTTAACTCGGGATACATGTACGTAATCAATGATAAAGTTATTTAAGCGCAGTTCTGCCACAACTGCATCAAGCGTAGCGTTATCGGAAAAAACCTGAACTACGTTACCTGGGTGTGGTCGGTTGCCTGTTTTCATTTGTGGAAACGCTAACGCAAACACAAGACTGTGCGATTGCCGTACTCCGTGCAATACGGTAAAGACCCGATTGATAACATCCATCGGGCACTGCCCTATCGCCGTTAACTGTAAATAGTGTGAAGCGTCCACAGCAGTTCCCACCTATCATTTCTTATCGGAGACGGATAAAACGCCACCACGAATTATTATAGACAGTGCATAAAGACCATCGTCACTAGTTGGATCGAGATCGCTCAAGTTTCGAAAAATGGTAAACGCTGAAGCCTTTTCGTTGTAACGTCGATAAAATTGTTGAGTATCAAGATTGGCCCCGTTGGGCTCTATTGATAATATTTTTTGTGTTGATTCAAAGTCCGGGTACCAGGTATCAATGGTTTTAATGGCATTAGATATTTTCTGGTCTCGTATGGCGCCCTGCCCGACCACATAAAAACCATCTTCGGTTGCTTTTTCTCTTTGCACAGCACCCTGTAGCTTGTATAGCGGTCTAGAAAAACCATCCGGTTTTTGAGACACATAATTTTGTGATGGAAAGACTTCAACCGAACCTTGTACACCAAAGGACAATTTTGCTGACACCACTAGACTAGACGACAGATCACCACGCAATCCTGCAGCAAGTACTTTAGCTACCGCCTTCTCTTCCTTGCTTGGTTTATCAAAATGATGCATAGGTGTGCCGAGTGCGTCAAAAGTCGCTATCAGTTCATCATCGTGATGCACGGATATTTCAATTGCCGAGGCAATAACACGATTTCTCCATAGCCACCGTCCGTTGGCAATATTACGTGCAAAACGTTGAGCGACTTGCTCTGGTGCATCGCCATCACGAGCTCTTTCAATAAAACCATCCACGGATTCCCGAATCTCTTGTGCATTACTTCCCGCACATGACTCTAAAGCACGACTAATATCATTCATGCGCAGCCCAAAGACGACCTCCATTTGTTCAGCATCGTTATGGGTTTTTGCGGTTTGAGTAGTTTGTATATTCGACACATCACGCTCACCAGAATTCTTACCTGCATTCTCAGCGACGTTTTGCGTACCTCTGATTCCATGCTCCAGAATTAGAAGTGGCTGTTGTTCACCGTCGATGATATTGAACATAGCCGCATCACTGATCGTAAAGCTTCGACGGAATGCAAAGTTGCTTGGTAATTTCGCTACTGCCATGGTTAATCTTCCGTTACGTTAATTTCGGTGGTAAGGAAACTATCTGAGCCCTGTAAAGGCAACTGGTAGTTCCAAATCGGTATCTCGGCGTTTTGACGAGTGGATATATATTGAATGGGGCCAACTAATGGTTCAGCAAATACATGCGGATACTGATCTCTAGATCCATAGGCTTCAGAGCGTTTCGACACAGCTTGGTATCCGTAAATCGTAGGCATTAGCCATGGATGGTCACTTCGCTTCGAGGGATGGCAAGTGGCTATTAAATCCATAGGATCCTCAGTCATTAAATCAAGCCGCTGGTGCAAACCGAATCCCTTGAGCGACACGTCATCCATTGTTTCGACTACAGATGCCTTGGGGAGATCAAAGAAGGTCCCCCCAGCCACTCTTGCAGTAGCCAAAAAGATATTGACCTCATCGAGATCAACCTCTGCATCATCATCAAAAACTAATATAAATGACACAGTCAGATTGCAACGCGCTGTTGGCTGTAGACTTAAGGCACCGTACTTTTTTCCAGTTGCCCCCACATGGTCGTTATGGTCCATGAACGTCGCGCTACGATGTTGATGAGGATTGTTAAAGTCAGCCAGCAGTTCGTAGTGATGGTGTACTGGCGCTATGCCGAGATAATGTTCTGTTAATTTAAGGTGACGCGCTAAAGCGTGGCCAAAACCACAATAAGCAGTTGGCCCAGGTGGGCCAATCAGCCACCAAACAGGCTGGGCGTTGGCGTTTCGTACTATTAGTCGTGAAAGTACCAGGCAGCTCATCGTATTGCCTCAGAAAAGATCGTTGCCATGGTGCCAAGGTCTGAATCATTAATACCGAGACTAACCACTTCACCCTCTATATAGGGGTGATAGTCGGCGACATACCTAGCAAGATCCATAGAAAGTTCTTTACGCCACAAGACACTACGTTTGGAATTATCGAGCAGACCTTGTTGAACAGTGGGAAGATCTCTATCACAGTGTTCGTCGAGCTCTAGAGATAGAATGAGTTGCTGTGCGTTACTAGCCTGAGCGATAAGCCGGTACGCGATGGCACGAAGCAGTCGATCAGCATGTCTGCGAAGGTATACCGTGCTTTTTTTCGAAGCGTTTCGATTGTCGGTGTACCACAAAGCAAATTCTTTTATTTCCGCATGTAGATTGTTATAACGAAGGCCATTATAGTAAAGAGAATAGGCTTTTTTCGTGTCTGCTTCCTCTGCAGGTGCCCGAGTGATCAGCGGCGATGTCATCATATAAACCAGACCACCAGCGTTTTGGGGGTTAGAACCACCGATTGGCAAGCGGGAACGCCTGTATCCCCAACCATTTTCATCAAGCTCTTTGCCCTTTTTATTTTCAAGAGTGATCCGTTCACTGATTTTTAGAGATAAACCAGCACTGGCGAGGGGAGTAATGGCAACATAATCATCTGATCCTATCGGCCACAGTACTTGCCTAAGCCGTGGATCGATAACGTCGGTTTGCTCAAACGGTTTCTTTGAGTATTTAGCAATTTCTGATTTGATATGTGCGGCATCGATGGGAAGGCTGTTACTACTATCAAAATCAGATAACGTATCGTTTAACACGGCACGTATCTGTTTGTAGGGCGATGCCTCCTTTCCGGCATTACGAAAGTAATCGGTATCAACGTTCTTTGGGCCAACGGTACTGACAGAGAGATAGGGTAGATCTAGCGGTTTACCAACGATTCTTATTCCGACCGTGGCGGCATTGGTATTAACAGGGCGGCTGCTAAAGTGAACCAAATGCTCTATGACATCACTATAAATGGCGTGGTCAATAGCTTTCCACGCTACTTTTTTCTTAGATGGCTTTTTCGTTACTGATTTCTTTTTACTTGCTTTCTTGCTAGATACTGCACGCTTTTTTATGACCGCTTTTTTTGACATCTAAGCACCACCATCATCCAGTATAAGACGTAAACTATATCGTAGTATAAACACATTTATTTAGTGCTTGCGCATTTTAGCAATGCGGCCCCTTTTGTGAAATTCGAGGAAAATGGTTACGTGCGACCGTCAATAGTAAAATTAATTACCCAACTATCTGCCTGCAGTGGACTTGGGCACGATCTTGGTAAGTATGGAAGCTATTTTCAACATAAGCTTGATATCTCCACACCGATCAAAGACCCCGTTCGGCACGAATGGATTTCGCTTAGCATTTTAATGGCGCTTAGAAATTCATCCAATTGGAGCGAAGCTTGGGAAGCGCCGTTACCAGTGTTGAAGAAAAGTGTATTGAGCCGCGAATTACAGTCAGGCCTTGATGCGCTGGACTATATAGTGGCCACCCACCACAGACTTCCAGCAGAGAAAGAGGCTTCTGGCGTTTTGGATAATAAAACATACATTAGTGATTCTACTGCGTTGCGCAAACCAGTCGGAGAACCTAATGCGAAGATGATTGCTGCCATTCTTACATTAAGCCACTCGCTTAATAAAAATTATGATGCCGAACTCTTAAGAGCTATTGCAACAGTATCACGAGCGTGTGTGATACTCGCAGATCATAGTGTCAGCGGTATCGATGCAACGACAGAGCCCAATTGTGGGAAAGAAACAACGATTCATGCAAATACCAACAGCGTCGACGGCAACCGTCAACGCAACCAGGGGTTGCAATGGCACCTAAACAAAGTCAGTGAATCAGCGGCGCACATTGCCCAATCCCTTTTTGACTACCAACCCGCAGGACTCTCAAAAGCCACCATAGACCGTATAGAGAAGTCTGACCAGCCTACCCCGCCGCGCTTTCAATGGCAGGATAAAGCTGCTAATGCGGTAAAAGACTCCGATGTTTCGACACTGATATATAATATGGCCGGCACTGGTGCTGGAAAGACAAGAGCAAATATTCGGCTTATCAGTGCACTTTCAGGTAATAAACCTGTTCGAATCGCGGTTGGCCTAAACTTACGTACCCTGACCCTGCAAACGAAAGACGCGTTTCAGTATGAGCTAGGTATGCGACCGAATGAGCTTACATGCATCATTGGCAGTCGGACTGTTACGCAGTTACATGAATCAAATAGCGACGAAGATAACGATCCCCAAGTCGATACGGACTTCACACTGGACCCGAGAGATATAGCCACTGACTTTCCCGATTGGTTAACGCCGTTCATTGAAAAAAGAGATCACCTACAACCGTTAATCACCGCACCCGTAGCGGTGTGCACTATAGACTACCTGGTAGCGGCAGGCGAGCCATCAAAACAAGCCAATCACGCACTGGCCATGATGAGAGTCATGAATTCAGATTTGATTCTGGATGAAATAGACTCGTACGACCCCACCTCTCTTTGCGCAGTATTAAGACTAATAACCACAGCTGCGATGTTTGGCCGTCATGTTGTGGTATCGAGCGCCACACTTTCCGTGGAAGTTGCCAAGGCTGTATATGAAGCATTTGAATGCGGCGCAAAGATGTACAGCAAGCTTAATGATAGTAAATGTCCGTGGCGTTATGCCTATGTTGATAACCTGAATGATCCAGAGGTATTCTCCGCTACCGATTTACACGACTTCGGTAATCACTATG
Organism: uncultured Saprospiraceae bacterium; assembly: GCA_937924035.1. GTDB lineage: Bacteria > Bacteroidota > Bacteroidia > Chitinophagales > Saprospiraceae > CALDTK01. Next base: position 6,009 of record CALDTK010000258.1, read on the forward strand.
AATCCCGAACGCATAAATTGGTTAACTCTATCGAGCAAGGCCATCGACCTGCAGAGTTACAAAGAGTAGACGATATCAGTACGTCAGGGTGGAGAAAGTCAGTTATTGCTGCAATAAAAAGAATGCACCAACGACACTGCTTAGAGATTGAAGGGATTAATGTTTCCGTAGGGCTTGTTCGCTGTGCGAATATCAACCCAGCTGTGGCACTCGCACGTTCTATTTCAGAGGAGGTAGAACAAAGCAAGGTATGCTGCTACCACGGGAACCACACGTTAATTCAGCGCTACCACATAGAATCATCATTAGATAAATTGTTGAGACGCAACCATTCTTGCGATGTTTGGAAGGAAAAGATTAAGGTACTACCAGAATTCGTTTTAGCGAAACAAAAAGGAGATATTGATTTACTTCTCATTGTTGTTGCGAGTCCAGTGGAAGAGATCGGTAGAGATCATGACTTTGACTACGCTGTTATAGAGCCAAGCTCAGCCCAATCAATCGTTCAAACTGCTGGGCGAGTTAACAGACATAGACTATGCAGACCTGAACATCCTAATGTGTGTGTCATGCAGTATGCTTATCGATACTGTGACAAAAAGAGCGGACCAATCTTTACAAGACCCGGTCTTGAGATTGGGCAAAAATACAATGACTATGACCTTGCTACCTTGCTTGACTGGGACTCGATCACTCAAATCGATGCACAAGTAAGATTCGGTAATCATCCATTTGCAATGCTCGATGATCGATCATTGTCGCGTCTTCTAAAAAAACCACTGAGACGCATCACAGGTAAATACAAATGGATGTCTGAATATACCTATAGCAACTGGCCACTGCGAGATCATGACAAGCAAGACTCATGGGTTATTGACGAAAACGGTGTTTACTACGTTGTAGAGTATCTAGGTCGGAATAAAACGCAAAAAACCGATAAGAAAGTGGCTCAGGTTCCAAGAGTCACCAACGATTGGCTTGTGTTGGATTTAAATGAACAAATCGACTTGTGTCGAACCAAAGATATTGCGCTCGATGAAGGCATGGGCGTCTCACTTCATCGGCACACTGGGGCTAAACGGCCAACACACGATCTGTCTTTTGGGTTTGCCTTGAAACAACATCGAAGGCATTGATGGGAACTACTGCCACTTCATCCCAAAACCGTATCCTTTGTTATTGTCGAACCATTTTACCGTTCCTACAGACTTACTGTAAGCGTCCGGTCATCACCCACTATGACGGGCAGCCAAACGAACAAATACTAGTGTCCACTTAAAACAGGTGGACACCATGCAAGAGACAATAAGCCATAACGAAGCGGCCGGGAAAACACCTGGTAGGAAGCGTCGAGTTTACACAAGAGAGTTTAAGGAGCAGATAGTAGCCTTGTGTGAGCGTGGTGATCGTTCCATCGCACAAGTGGCACTGGAACATCAGATTAACGCCAACCTGATTCACAAGTGGTGTCGGCAAACGAAGGGTGTGAAGCGACAAGCCATGCTTCCCGTCGCAGTTCAGTCGCGCGCGACGGATATTCAAGAGCACTCCCGTCGTATCGAGGTATCGATTGGCAGGTGCACAGTTCGTTTCTATGGTTCAGTGGATCAACACAGCGCCAGCGCTGTGTTGAAAGCACTGCAATGATACAGACGCCTTCACGCGGGCACATCTTCCTTGCCGCTGGCAAGACCGATATGCGTAGCTAAAGGTCGAATTCGTTCATGATTGGGTGTCTTGTTGTCCATTATCGT
>CALDTK010000259.1 GCA_937924035.1 uncultured Saprospiraceae bacterium
CACGAATTCACCCTTGAGAACAAAGACGGCGCAGTTCTGCCTACAGCGCTAGTTTTCGATCTGGTAACACCAGGACTTTCACAAAGTCTCCAGCAATATGTAACTGAAATACGATTCATCAGCATCGACCGCAGCGCACCGATTACTTATATTGTGTTTTCAAACCAGTCAGCCCTCCAGGGGGAGATGCTCTTGAATGAAGCGCAGCTGGCAGGCGACTTTGCTTCTCTATACCCAGCACCAATCGATGGAAAGTTTGTTGACGAACAGATTGACGGTGTAGACGCGCGAGTCCTGACCGACGAAGTGGGGCGCAGCTACTTCACCTACGGATTCATCGACGATCAGACTTTAATCGTAACTGGCAACTTGGAAGACTTTGTTAACTTCGTTCGTAACTAGCAAATTATGAACATTGCCCGTGTTCATACCATTCAACCTCATATCCACGGCGGAACGCCGGTCGCCATCGAAACGGACATCTCGCGCGGACTACACGCGTTTTCTGTTGTTGGGTTGGCCGGCAAGGCGGTAGACGAAGCCAAGGACCGCGTCGGTAGCGCCATCAAACACACCGGCTACACTTCTCCTAAAACCAAGAATCAAAAAATTGTCGTCTCACTAGCGCCAGCTGATTTAAAGAAAGAAGGGACTCACTTCGACCTGCCGATGGCAGTTGGGTATTTGGTCGCGGCGGGGGAGATAGAGTCCGACGAAGTCTTGCGAGGTTACATTGGTGAGCTTAGCCTCGACGGTTCACTTCGCCCCGTGCGCGGTGTTCTCAACTGCGTCCTAGCCGCTAAAGAAGTCGGTTGGAAAGAAGTGATCGTGCCCAAAGATAACGCGAAAGAGGCCGCGCTTGTCAGCGGAATAACCATCTATGGGGCCAGTAACCTGGGCGAGGTTCTGGAACACATATCACTCGACGCACCGGACACATTTTTAAAAAAGCAGCCACCAACCGAAATCGCAGACCAGTGGCAAGAAGGTGGAACAAAACTAGAAGACATCAAAGGCCAAGAAAGCGCCAAGCGCGGCCTGGCTATTGCCGCAGCTGGCCGACATAACGTGATGCTGGTTGGACCACCAGGGACAGGGAAGACTATGTTGGCGCGAGCACTACGCAGCCTGTTGCCACCACTTTCACGCGAAGCGTCCCTGGCAGTAACGGCGATACATTCTATTTCTGGTAGCGACCACACCATCAGTACCGAAGCCCCTTTTCGGGCGCCACATCATACAGCTAGTCACACCAGCCTAGTTGGTGGTGGTAGCAACCCACGCCCGGGAGAAGTGACATTAGCTCACCACGGCGTTCTGTTCATGGACGAGTTTCCAGAATTCGAGCGTCGCAGCCTGGATGCCTTACGACAACCGCTGGAAGATCGAGTCGTAACAATCAGTCGCGTGCAAGGCACAGCCGAGTTCCCAGCCGACTTTATTTTAGTCGCTGCATTGAACCCATACCGGGGAAGTGAAGACGGCACGACAGACTTTGTCACTGCCATGCGCGACACTTACAAAAACAAGGTCTCCGGGCCAATCCTTGACCGCGTTGACCTATGGATCGAAGTGCCACATGTGCCATACGACACCCTCACCAGCCTGCCGAGCAAAATCGACGAGACCAGTAACGCCAGAGAATTAATCCAAACCGCCCGAAAGCAACAACACCGCCGCTACAAAAAATCTGCTGAGTACACCAACGCCAACTTAACCTCCCGTGAGATCGAAGAACATATCGTGTTGTCAGACGACGTAAAAAAACTCCTGAAACAGTCGTCACAAAGACTTAACCTATCGCCTCGCAGTTACCACCGATTAATCAAAGTCTCCCGCACCATTGCCGACCTAGAAGAGAAAGAAGACATCGAGGTAGGACATGTTCTAGAGGCGTTGCAGTATCGAGTCAGCGTATGATTGGTTTAATCGCGGCCGGCATTTTTAATATTTTCTTGATCCCATTTGGGTTCTACCGTTGCTGGGTTTTGAATGACCGTTTTTCATTTAAAGAAATCCCTCTTTCATACGCTACCAAGACCCACACAAAACTGTTATTCAGTTTTTACATCGCAGCGATCGCTCTAGTACAGATTGTTTTCTTGTTCTTACTATTTTACCAACTGGAAGTCACTTCAAATTTACTCACCATACTACCTCTGACCAGCATGGCTGGGCTACTTATCAGCGGAGTCGTTCACTCCGACAGGAGTAAGCTGATCCACCGGAGCGCAATCATCTACATGGTGTGTAGTTTGATTTTCTGGTCATTCCTGTGGCACGCGCACATCTACTCAGTCGACCAGACGTTGGGAATACTAGGTTTCACAATATCCGGACTAGTTCTAGCAGGCTGCCCTCTACTGCAGCTATACTATAAAAACTTCGGCATGTCAGAACTGCTCTTCGCCGCCGCAACAGTATGCTGGAACGCGCTGATGATTGGTGTTGTGTTGAGTCTGTAACGTTGCAGTATCGGTTGAGGATGTGATACTTGACATTTACTACTTTTATACTATATAATAAAACCAGAAAGAGGAGGAAAGTGTGAAAGGCACCATCTACTATCGGTTCAATCCGATCATTCACTTCGTCATTCGTCCTACCTTAAAATTGGTTGATGCTCACAATCACCCAATTAGGGGAGGGATTGCTAGCTCGATAGCTTCTTTGCTAGCACACTACGCTGCCGTCTTGTTGTCTCTTTGGACAACAGACATTGTCGAAGCGCCGGCGACGCTACCTATAATCGTCCATGTATTGCTTGCCGTGAACGCACTCAGTAATCTTGCGATCGGAGTGATCAGGTATATGGAAAACGAGTACGGTGACCGTCCCAAGTGAAATGAAGGCCAAACCTTCATTTCGTTGGGGCGGTTTTCTTTATTTAAATACAGGACTAAAAAGGATTTCTTGCTCCTCGTACTTCAAAGTGTAGGTGTGTCCCGGTTGATCGCCCAGTATTACCCATTCCTCCGATTGCTTCACCTTGGGCAACCCAGGCCCCTACACCAACATAATTAGTTGAAAGGTGAGCGTATAGAGTTTGCGATCCGTTGTTGTGCTTGACCACTACGTATTGACCATAACCACCGTTCCAACCAGAGCTCTTTGAGACGATCACCTGTCCAGCTGCTGCTGCGCGGATCGTGCTGCCGTGCGCACCACCATAGTCAACACCGTTGTTACCGTGTAGACCTTGTGTTCGGGTGGCTCCAGGGGCTGGGTGGATAAATCCAGCACTTGATGCGCCAGTGCTACCAGAAATTTTAACGGGTTTAGCTGACGCCGCTCGAGCCTGCACACTACGTAGTGTTCCCCCTGGAATGATAATAGTGTCACCTACAGCCAGCTGACTGGCGTCTTCCATTTCGTTGTAACTAAGAATCTCATCAGCATCACCATCGTATTTGGCAGCAATTCCGCCGATTGTGTCACCTGAAGTTATTTCGTGCTGCACTCCGGCAACTGGCAATATGACTAAAGTGTCGTCAGGCTGAATCTGTGTAGCTTTTGGCAAGTCGTTCGCCCACAG
>CALDTK010000260.1 GCA_937924035.1 uncultured Saprospiraceae bacterium
AGGTGCCGCAGGCATTGTAGCCACTCACGATTTGGAGCTTGGTGCAATGGCTACCGCCACAGATCAGATAGATAACATTCGCCTAGAAGTAGAAACTGATGCAGAAGGAAAGCTTTTCTTCGACTACACCGTAAAACCTGGTTTAGCACAGAGTCGCAACGCTTCGATTTTGATGAAGCAAATGGGACTAGGGGTGGAGTAATTGATAATGAAGGAATTGTCAATTGGAAACGTGCTAGCATGTCAGCCGACGAGCCACGAAGACTCACGAGCCGAAGGCAAGAAAAGCGTCACAAATACCATCAATTACCAAGTAGAAACTGACAATTAAAACTCAAGCATACATCCCCTGCACAAAAGCTTTCAACTTCTTCGCGCTCGGTAAGTCTCCAGCATTTATTGCTGCTTGAATACCCGCGAGAGAGCAACGTAAAAACCTCGCTTCAATAGCGGGTCCTTCAAAATTGAGCGCCTTGAATGCTTCCTCCAACAGCTTATCGAGTTTAGCGGTAGGGCTTTCGCCAAAACTTGTTCCCGTAGCTCCAAGCTGGGTGCGAATCGCATTGTAATGACTAGTGCCTTTAGTTTTAGCGAAAGCTTGATCAATGGCGAGCTGAATGCGCTGTGCCATATCTGTTTCTGACTCCAATGCCGTTAATTGACTATCGGCTGCCACCGTAGCTCTTGCACTAATTGCATCAAGCAGACCCTGTTTATTCTTAAAATGGCGAAAGATTAAGCCTTCTGAAACTCCTGCTTCAGAGGCTATTTTGGATGTTGGGGTAGCATCATAGCCATCTGTAGCAAAAAGTACAGTAGCCACTTCGAGAATACGCGCTTGCTTGACAGTCATGCAGCTAATATAGGTGAGCAATTACTCACTATGGATCACGGATTTCTTAGATGGACTATTAAGACAGCCTTGAACTAAAAAGCCCCCACAAATCCAAGTGATTTGTAGGGGCTTTTAACTTTCTAAAAAGAGCAACTTATGAAGCTGCTTGGCTTTCATTCTCGATCTTTTGTAGAATACGCGCAGCACTTAACATGAAATCATCGTGGTGACGAACGAATTCACGTTGAGCCATAAGAAGCTGTGCAGCATCGAAGGCTGCAGAACGCGGCATAATTTGACGAGCAGCAATCGGGTGCAACCAGAATTCCTCGTTGTTTGAGCGGAGGTAGTTACCGTCGAAGTCGAAACCAGTAACTACCCCAAGTTTTTTCAAACTAAAGAGGTAGTTAGTTTCTGCACTAATGTCTTTTTGTAGGTCCAAAATGCGAACACGATCAAACTCAACTCCAGAGCGCTCACAGAGGAAAATATCTCGGCGGCCATCAAAGGTGTAGAGCTGATTGACGCGATATTTGCGTAAATTATTGGACATGAAACGCTTCACGTTAGTGCGCGTCATGCGCAAATTCTTGAAGGTGTCTTGTAAATCTTCGTCGTTGAGTTGGAAATTCTCATCGAAGTCTTGGCGACGACGAGTACGCATATTGACCACCGTCTTGTATCTGCTCAAAGTGTGGCCTAGCTCATTGACTTTGGTGTCAACACTCACGTAGTCTACATCAGCATTGTTGCTCCAACTTTCTAAGAAAATTCTTTTAGTATCAGGCTCGAAAACCAACATGGCGATCTCTGAAATCGCAAAAAAATTGGGATAACCGCCGTATACGTTACCGTATTTCAGCTCTAGAATAGCAAACTTGTCTTCCACTTTAAGTGTGTTGTCTTTGCGGTTTATCCAGTCATCAGGGGATTCCTTAGACTGGCATCAGCAAAATTGATTTTGAATATTGGCTTTTCGGACACCGCCAATGTAGTGTTTGTATGCTAAACGTAAGTTAAATGAGTTAGGTTACCTAAATCAATAGCCACTGTTCGTTTGGTACGATAACGGTTTTAGGCGACTCAAAGTTTGTAATCCAGAAAATGTCCGTTACGATAAATCGTCTCTCCGTCTGCCTTGATTTCTCCTCCGTCGCGCATTCCTGCAATCATGTCCCAATGCACACTGCTTTTGTTCTTTCCTCCAGCCTGCTCATAACTCTGACCTATCGCTAAGTGAACAGTCCCACCGATTTTCTCATCGAAGAGGATATTGCGGGTAAATCGATCAATAGAGTAGTTCGTCCCGATTGCAGCTTCACCGAATCGACGCGTGCCCGGAAGACTGAAGATGTGATCTAGGAAGTCTTTACCACGTTTGGCCTCCCATTTCACGACCTCTCCGCGCTCAACATAGAGCGTTACATCTTCTACTTCGTGTCCTTGGTACACTGCGGGGTAATCAAAGCGTATGTGTCCGTTTACTGAATCTTCAACCGGGCTGGTATATACTTCCCCACTTGGCATATTTGTCTGACCGTCGGAGTTGATCCACGTGCGACCCTCAACAGAGAATTTCAAGTCAATATGTTCGCCGAGGTAGTGCATCTGCTTGGCAGTGTTGAGGCGATCAGTTACTGCCTGCTGGTTTTTTCGCACATTCAGCCAAGCTTGCTTTGGGTCTTCTTCGTTGAGTTTACAGGCGCCAAAAATGAAAGCACGGTAGTCATCTAAACTCATGCCCGCATTTTGCGCCGCAGCTTGCGTTGGGTATTGGCAGAGGTTGCGACGAAGTTCGCGCGTTCCAGTACGTCGAAAATAGGTGTCATTGAGTCCTTTGAGTGCCTGCGAGCGCTTTTTCTTTTGCTCTGGCGACGCATCCTGCATATCACGCAAGTTGAAAGGCGCACGTATAGCCAAATACGCATCAAACTCTTCAAACGCTTCTCGCTTTTGAGTACTTATGTATGCAAGCTGCTCGTCGTTGGCCTCTGCTAAGAAGGTGCGATTCATGCCATCCCAAGCGAGATTGACTTCAACATGGGCGCCGCGCTGCAAGGCCACACGGTATACTTCTTTCACAAGCGGTTCAGCTAGCATCGTGCTGCTCACAAAGAGCTTGTCCCCAGGAGTGAGTTCGACACAGTAGTCTACTAGTAGTTGAGCATACCGAGCTTCATAGGTTTCTATAGCCATGGGAGGAAGGTAGGGGTTCACATCTCTCTGACCAATTCCATTACGCCGGTAATCATCTTTTGGATTTCTGGATCGGTCACCTTAAGGTTGTCATCAATACCTTTTCCAGCTCCATAAATGGGCACCTCTGCGAGGATAGTAGCATCCATTGCTTGTAAAGTCCAGACGAGACTTTGCATGCATTTTTCTCCTCTTGGTGCATTTGGTGTGGAGGTAATAGCAATTACCCGCTTTCGCGAAAACTCTCCACTAGCAACGCACCATTCCAGAGCACTTTTGAGCGCCGCAGGCATATTGAAAGCATACTCTGGTGTGGCGATAATGATGACATCAGCATCCTCTACAGCTTTCGCCAAAACCACACATGCTTCTGGTTTTCCTTCAGCTAGCCTTGACGGTGAAAAAAGGGGCAGTGTATCTAAGGAAGGCGCATCGCACCATTCATCCTGCGGTACAGACAACTTGAAAGCCTGAAGCAACCGTTTTGTAGAAGAATCAGGTCGGGTCGATCCTGAGATGGTAAGTAATTTCACGTCTATCGAACAACGATACGTTCTGTATGGATGCGTGATCCGTTCTGCAGGCTGAGCAAATAGACTCCAGGAGTAAAGTCTCCAAGATCAAGTTCAGTACGCAAACGATCCGTTTTTGCGAAAGCCCTTAAAACTTCGCGACCTAGTAGGTCCCTTAAAACCACATCTAAGTCCTGAGTCTCTGAAAAATTAGCATGTACTTGAACTGTCCCGCCTGTAGGGTTTGGGGTAATCAGCAGTGATTCAAGTTCAATGAATCCCTCAGAGTTCGCTTCTCCATCAAAAGTTCTAGAAACCGCACCGCTTGGACTTACATCAAAAGTGACCTCATCTGTTAGGACCCAATATTTACGCTCCTGCTCAGGATAAGGATCTGTCACACGAAGACGCAGGCGATACTTACCAGAATCAGAGAATGTCACATTCGTAAATGCATCGGTAGGATCTGCATAATCTACTGTTCCGGGACCCCAGAGCGTTTCCCATTCATAAGTCCAGTCGTTATCTGGACCAGAATTGTCTAACCCAAAATCAGGTGATAATCGCACAGTTGAGTCAACTTTAGCGGAAGACCTCGAGCCAGCGTCGATGTAGTGGCTGCGGGTGTCCGGTTCGAACTGAAAATTTGGGGTCCTTGCCCCAATAAAATGCTCTCTTAGAAACTCACGGCGACCATTTACAAATTCATCAGGACTATTGTGGTATAGGTCTAGGCTGTGTAGCATTAGGCGTGGACCACTCATCGCATTATGCGCTGCATATGCAGTTTCAGGTGGGCAAACATCATCCAAATAACTGAGGAAGTGCATGCTCGTACCGTTGAATCTCCTTGCGGCGAAGATGGCATCGTAGTATTTAGTCGCTTCGTAGACCTGATCTTTCTCAGCTTGGGTCTGAAATTGTGCATCAGCGGCTTCGAGGTAGTAGGGAAATCCACTTGGTCTGCCTGCGCGCTTACCTCCATGCTGACTTAAGGCTGCAATACTTTGAATGACGTGTGTTGGTCGTTGATCAATGCCGGCGACCAACATGCTCAATCCACCGCCTTGACTATCACCATAAAGACACAGCTCATCTCCATTCCATTCTTCAATGGTTTCGAGGTAGTCAATCGCTCGAATTGCACCTAGAATAGCATATCGGTAATAAATTTTTTCGGGATCTGTGATAACGTTCGGTTCGTATGCATTAGGGTCTTCACGATCTGGAGCAGCATTGTGTATCGAAATAGTCATTGCGATACAATTAGCGCGCTCAGCTCCTACTACATCTGGAGTAGCAATGTTTCTACCGCTACCAAAGGCTGGAATACGCAAGGTTGCTGGGAACGGTCCTTCCCCGTCTGGAATGACAACATAGCCATGGACTCGGCGACCATCCACATGGCCTAAACTGAACTGATACGTTTCTGAAAATTCATTGTCATCCTCTTTCCAGTCTGTGATGTCTATTGGTACAGCGGCGAGTTCCGCTTTCTGGTCGTCCCAAAAAGTGTCAAAATCCGAAGGTTCAGCACTCAATGCCCGAATATCTTGCTTACTCACCGTTGCACCTACCGCTTTGTACCTGCTTCCTAGCTGCGCTTCAAAAGTGATGAACCCAGGCTGGTTGAGCGTGAAGGTGAACTCAGAGGTGCCTCCAAAATGCTCTTTTGTTCCTTCCAGAATGGACTCTGTGCGCAGGCTGTATCGAATCTTGTATTCAATTTCGCCTCGACGATCTGTATCAACTATGAAGGTTATGGTTTCACCGGCTTGGTAATCGGCTAATGGACGATCGGTGTACACCTCGTAATCCTGTGCGGTAGCCGAAAAGCTAAGCAGCAGACCAAAAAGGATGGTAAAAAAAACGGTGCGCATAATCACATTAGTAAAAAGAGAAAAGTTCAAAAGTTGAGAATTGAACGTACTGCGAAGATAGTTTGGATCACTTTAGAAGACCTGTTACTACTTTTCGGTAGGGCGCCGCACTTCCATTAACAGCTAGTTTGATGGAATTAGTCTGTTGATTTAGAGTTCTTAATGTATATTTAGATCGTCATCCCATGAACGATTGTGAAGGTGCGGCCTCTTTATTGAGGTCGTGCCTTTTGCTTTTGCAGTAGTACGTCTGCGAACATGTATGGACTAACCCCTAGCTTTCGCCGATGGAAGCGAAGCATGCCCTTTCTCTTATTTCTGAACTCTACGATATTCATGGCGAGGTGAGTTCACTACCTGGCGAAGTCGATCTAAACTATAGAGTCAGGGGTAAGCAAGGTTCTCAATATGTTTTTAAAGTTGCTGGACCTCATCGTACAGCTGAAGAAATTGAATTTCAGTTGGCTTTCCTGCAGCATCTTTCAAAAGCAAAGCTTCCTTTTGCAATCCCAGATGTAGTGCAAACCAAAGCAGGTAAATCGGCCATTGAGTATTCAACAGGTTCTTCCAAACGAATCATGCATATGCTCTATTGGGTTAGTGGCGTAGCGTTGCGAGTGCTCACTCACAGAAGTAAAAAACTACTGCATGAGTGGGGAACCGTTTGCGGACAGTTAAGTAGGGCGCTCCAGCACTTTGATCATCCTCAAGCACATCGCCATTACCGTTGGGACCCACAACATTGCTTGGATGCGAAGGCGAATTTGCACCATGTTTTGGCGAAAGCAGATATTGAGCTTTCTACTTACTTCTTCAACTTATTTGAAGTCCAGGCAAAACCAAAGCTTGCCTCACTGCGCCATAGCGTCAACTACAACGATGCGCACGAAGACAACCTCCTCATCCATGATGATCCGCTTGCGCCATGGATTGTCGGATTGGTCGATGTGGGGGATGCTGTTTACACTCAAACCATCAACGAACTCGCCATTGCTTGCGCGTATGCAGGTATGGATACAGTCGACCCGATTGCGGCAATATTAGAAGTTGTGGCGGGTTACCATGAAGTATTCCCGATAGAAGAGGAAGAACTTGCTGTACTATTTCCTCTCATCGCAGGGCGTCTGCTCATTACGGTTACTTCCGCAGCAGCAGCGCGCGCCCACGCTCCTGAGAATGCTTATCGCTCGGTAAGTGAAGACCAAGCGTGGGCTGTTTTGCGGAAGCTGAAAAACGTTCATCCTCGCTTTGCTCATTATCAGTTTAGAGCGGCTTGTGGCATGGAACCATACCCGCAGATACTGCCTTTTCGAAAGTGGCTAGCAACGAATCCCACGTTCTCAGCAGTAGTCGATGTCACAGACAAACAACTTGCTCCGCTTGATCTTTCGGTGGGCTCACGTTCACTTGGAAATTATACGGAGTACGCAGAGCTATCGAGCTTTTCGAGACGAATTGCTGCGTTGCTCCAACTTACTAATGCGGACATTGGCTATGGCGGCTACTTAGAAACACGCCCGGTTTACACCACCGAACTATTTCAAGAGCAGGGCAATGATGGTCCACGTTGGCGAACGGTGCATTTAGGTCTTGACCTTTGGTCGCCCGTGGGTACTGAAGTGAGGTCGCCTTATGCAGGGCGGGTTCACAGCTTTCGCCAAAACAACAATCCGAGAGACTATGGCGCTACGATTATTCTAGAGCATTTCTATGAAGTTGAAGGTGAGACGCAGTCGTTTTACACCCTGTATGGTCATCTATCAGCAGCGAGTTTGGAGGACTTGTACGTTGGGCAAAACGTACAAGCAGGCGAGGTAATTGCCACGTTTGGAAAGGCTGATGAAAATGGAGGTTGGCCGCCGCATTTGCATTTTCAGGTGATGCTCGATTTGCTAGATAAGGAAGGTGATTTTGCCGGGGTAGCTTTTCCAGAAGAGGCTGAAGTTTATGCAAGCATCTGCCCCAATCCTGTGGAGCTAAGCGGGATAAACAATTTGCAGCCAACACTTCAACATCGTTCGGCCGCATCAATTTTTGAAGCTAGGAAGAAGCATCTCGGTCGGTCGCTTTCTCTTTCATACGACCAACCGTTGCACATGGTGCGCGGACAAGGGGCATACCTTCTTGATGCTACAGGCCGTAGGTATTTGGACACGGTCAATAACGTTGCGCATGTAGGGCATGAGCATCCCAAAGTGGCTGAAGCGATTCAGCAACAAGCCGCCGTGCTCAATACGAATACGCGGTATTTGCATGAAGAAATCGTCGCCTTTGCAGAAGAGTTGTGTGCTACGCTGCCTTCGGAGTTGTCGGTTGTTCATGTTGTAAATTCAGGTAGCGAAGCCAACGAGCTTGCCTTGCGAATGGCTAGAGCGGCAACAGGTCAAAAAGACATGATTGCCGTCGAGGTTGGCTACCATGGAAATACGAATGCGGTGATCGATGTGAGCAGTTACAAGTTTGATGGGAAGGGAGGAGAAGGTGCTCCCGCGACGACGCACATCGTCCCTATTCCAGATGTCTATCGAGGTCTACATCGCGATCCTGAAACGGCAGGTGAAAACTACGCAAACTACATTGACAAGTCTATTGCAGAGGTGAAAGGACAAGGTCGTGGCATTGCGGGTTTTATCTGTGAGAGCATCTTAAGTTGTGGCGGTCAGGTGGTTTTGCCAAAAGGATATCTCCAGTCGGCTTTCGCTAAAACCCGTGCTGCGGGCGGCATCTGCATCAGCGATGAGGTTCAGGTTGGTGTCGGTAGGGTAGGAGACCACTTTTGGGGTTTTGAGTTGCAAGACGTCGTCCCTGACGTAGTTGTAATCGGCAAACCGATTGGCAACGGACATCCACTTGGTGTGGTTGTCTGTACTGAGGCGGTTGCTGATGCGTTTGCTGCTTCGGGCATGGAGTACTTCAATACGTTTGGTGGTAATCCGGTGAGCTGTGCTGTTGGCAGAGCGGTGTTGCGGGTCGTTAAGGAGGAAGGTCTACAGCAAAACGCCAAGGAAATTGGAGCCTATTTGCTTGAACAACTTCGGGGACTTCAAGCCAAGCACGCGATTATTGGCGACGTCCGCGGGCATGGGTTCTTCCTCGGCGTCGAATTGGTTCGTGATCGTACAAGCTTAGAACCTGCGGACAGCGAAACGACGTACATCGCCAATCGCATGCGTGAGCGTGGCATTTTGATGAGTACGGATGGGCCGTATCACAATGTGTTGAAGATTAAGCCTCCGATGTGTTTTGGGATGCGGGAGGCTGAGTTTTTGATTGGGGCGTTGGATAAGGTTTTAAGTGAGCTCTTAACTTAAATAATGAGTCATCTCGACTGTAGCACTGCTAGTAGTCTGCGCGTTAGCGATTCAAGATTTAATGTGCGTAGCGGAGAGATCTATTGAGTATTCTGACTTCAATATTCTTTGTTGGAAGCACAAGAAGGGGAAATATCGGAGAGGCGACTCGTTCTCGATATGCTAACTCACATAACATGGTGTTGTGCTCTTCTAACTCTTCTTTTGTCGGGCCAAAAGAAGCAAAAGCCCTCTTTGCATGTGACGGCTTCCTAAACTCGCTTCAACGCGTGAAGCTCTCTCCTAGAGTAGTACGCTGGCATCTTTTGCTCCTTGCTTTTCGACAGCAGGTCGTACGTTAAGCTTAAACCTAGTCAAGAAAGAAGCTTGAGACTAGCTCATTGCACGTATCATTTCCATCAGCTGTCGGGGGTTTGAGTAGCTCGAACAATAGGAAGCCTACGCGAGGGTGCGCTGCTATTGAGGTTGTTGGTTAAGCTTAAGAGTCATTTCCACTCTTTCCAAGCGTGAAGGCCTTGCTGGGAACCGGAACCTATGCGCAACCACGCCCCGTTTTGTGTCCGGCAGCGTAGCGGTCTCAAATCTCACATCCTAAGTACCGGCAAGCTTGCTTGCCTAGTATAAAGGCAAAAGAAAGGCGGTAAAGAGAGGCGTCTGATTTGCATAACAGTACGTTGTGCACATCTCACCTTTTCTTTTCAGAAGAAAAGAAACAAAATTCTTCTTGTAAGTGGCGACTTCCTCAACTCGCTTGAAAATTGGTCTTGCTCAATCGATTGTGCGCTGGCATCTCTTGCACTTTGCTTTTCGACTGCAGGTCGTACGATAAGCTTAATAATCTTGCGGAAAGCAGCCAGAGGGTGATCATTGCTCAGTCATCCCCAGCGGCTGTCGGGCGTTGGTGCAGCTCAGACAGGAGGAAGCCTACGCGGGTGGTACTCTGCTCTTAAGCTTGTGCTAGTTCTCTCAAGACCACTCACCCATAAACCATCAACACAGCCCAAACCGGCATCGTCAATAACAACAGCACTTCAACCGTAAGACTCGTCTGAATGATTTTCGGGACCTCCACCAAATCCTCCTGCTCACCCTTCCGATTTTTGACAAACCAAATCGTCGGGTAAATCGAGAGAAGACCGACAGCAGTAAAGACCGCCAGCTTGACGTAGATGTAAACGTTTCGATCATAAAACTCCGTCGGCTTTCCGATGTCAGAGAGCCACATGGTGAGTCCTGCCGCTACGACGATGATCGCACCAAGACCATAGCCCGCATCAATTTTGGATAAGCGTAAAACCTCCGATCTCTTCAACTGCGGCTGGACCAATAACCATTCACTGAACACCGTAGAGACCACCAAGAAGATTCCGAGGTAATGAGCGATTTTCAGTAATAAAAATGGCGAACTGAACAGCGGTTCCATATTTGTGGATTAGGCGTTGAATAGGTTTTTGCGAAAGCTAATCATCCTTCGACATCTTAGCGGTATGATCACACGCGTATTCACCTGCCTCCTGATAGCCTCCCTTTTTGCGTTTGGCTCATGTACCCCCAAGGCAGAATTGGCTAAGACAACAACAGTCACCACCACAACTAGCTCAACAAATGCGCAACACGACAACCTGAATGCAGTGCTTTGGGTGCAGACAGCGGCAGAGTACACAGGGCTTACAAAACAAGCTTACACGACGGGTCAGCTTGCCTTGGATGAAGCTTTGGAAGATCCGATGTGGACTGCCTCAACGGAGCAGTTGAACATGGGAGGTTTTGAAGATTTACCACCAGCAGTTATTCTCGATGTTGATGAGACCGTACTTGATAATTCAGCATTTCAAGCGAGGCTGATTCAAACCGGTCAATCATATACTTCCGCAACTTGGGCTGCTTGGACCGCCGAAGAGGCTGCGCCAGCGATACCAGGGGCACTCAATTACTGCAAGGAAGCAGCGGCAAGAGGCATCACTGTTTTTTACGTAACTAATCGGAAAGCACCCGAAGAATCTGCTACTAGAAACAACCTGAAGAAGCTCGGCTTCCCAGTTTCTGAACAGACGGATGTGATCATCACTCGAGGTGAAAAACCTGAATGGTCTAGCAGTAATAAAACTCCTCGACGTGAATCCATAGCTAAGCGATACCGCATTTTGCAGCTTGTAGGCGATAATCTGGGTGACTTCATCGAAGCTGAGGGTACCCCAAGTGAACGGGTTGCCGCCGCCAATCGCTACGCCGATTATTGGGGTATGCGCTGGATTGTCTTACCGAATCCAACCTACGGAAATTGGGAAGGTGCCTTATTCGGGAACGATAGAAGCTTGAGCGCTGAGCAGCAAAGGATTAAGAAGGTAGGGCAGTTGAGGAATTAGCAGCGAACCGTCAGATCTTGCTATGAACTCAAATCGATAATAGTATCGATATCTACTTTCAGCTCACTTTTATCGCTCGGTCTGACGGTGCGGGTTTCTCTAGCAACGAAGCGATCCGAAGGTTTACCTTTACCCTATGTCCATAAAAGCCCTGCACCCAACTGCCCTCTGGTCTCATTTTGCTGACCTCAACGCTGTACCCCGTCCTTCAAAGCATGAAGAGCGTGTGCGTCAATTCGTAAAGGGTTTTGGCGAAAGCTTAGGTCTCACAACAACGGTCGATGAGGTAGGAAACGTATTGATTCTAAAGCCTGCTACCAAAGGGATGGAAGATCGTCCCATTGTGCTCCTACAAGGCCACATTGACATGGTGCATCAGAAGAATGCGGATACAGATTTCGATTTCAATACCGAAGGCATTCGTATGCTCATTAATGGTGATTGGGTCGAAGCTGACGGGACGACTCTAGGTGCCGATAATGGCATCGGCGTGGCGGCGATCATGGCTGTTCTTTCGGACACCGGAGAGATAGCACACCCTCCACTTGAAGCACTCTTCACGATTGATGAAGAGACTGGAATGACAGGGGCTATTGGTCTTAAGCATGGTGTGCTCAAGGCGAAATACATGCTCAACCTTGATACTGAAGATGACAGGGAACTCACCATCGGTTGTGCTGGAGGAATTGACGTAACGGCTCATGGAACTTACCAGCAGGAAGGTTCGAGAACTGGCGGCAGTGGGTTACGACTAACGGTTAGAGGTTTGAGTGGCGGGCACTCGGGGATGGATATCATCAAAGGACTTGGTAATGCAAATAAGCTATTGGTGAGACTGCTATTGAGTGCGGAAGATTCAGGTTTTAGCGTAAGCAAAATTGATGGCGGCGGACTGAGAAATGCTATTCCTCGTGAGGCTTTCTCAGAGCTCATTGTTAATGATGTAAGTGTTTTTGAGGAAGCCATCGCTTCCGCTAAAACACAAATTGAGGCGGAGTACGCCATTACTGATCCAAGTCTTGAAATTGTAGTTGAAGGGATCGATGCCCCAGCCAAGGTTATGAGTGGGGTTTTTCAAAAGCAGATTCTGCGCGCACTTCAAGCAACACCAAATGGAATCTGGCGCATGAGTCCAGACGTCGAAGGTTTGGTGCAAACGAGTAATAACCTTGCACGTGTGCTCATCACAGATGGACAGTACGAAGTGCTATGTCTCACACGAAGCTCAGTCGATACCGAGAAGTATGATGAGGTTGCTTCCATCCGAAGTATTTATGAATTGATTGGAGGTGAGATTAGTACAGACGGTACTTACCCTGGTTGGACCCCGCTCCCATCGTCAACTTTACTCACTACAATGCGTGACCTATACGTGAAGCGTTTTAATGAAGAGCCACACGTAAATGCATGCCATGCAGGCCTTGAGTGTGGAATCATCGGAGAGAAAAACCCAGGTATGGAGATGATTAGTTTCGGTCCAAACATTACGGGGGCACATTCTCCCGATGAGCGGGTTCAGATTAGTTCGGTACAGAAATTTTGGGGCTATTTTATAGAGGTTTTGGGGGCCTTGTAATGTTTATTTTTAGAATACTCAAACCTATAAAATTTAGATATGAATGCTGCAACTCTTGATGCGCTTGAAGCTGCTCTAGCTACTACACCAGAAAATCAATTATTGCGTGAGCAAGTACTCAGGGCTTGTATTTCATTAGGTCGTTTTGAGGCGGCTCGGGATCATTCCTTAAAACTATTGCAGCAAGGAGCAGGTGATTCTGTAAAGCTTGCTTTAGCGAAGTGTTATCAGCAATTAGGAAAACCTTCAGCCGGAATATTTATTACCGAAGAGTTGTTGCAAAAAAGTGAACTTTCGAGTGATGAAACGCAAGCTTTGCGGAGTTTGCATCTTAAGTTGTTGATTAGCGATAATCGCAGAGAGGAGGCGCAAGAACAGTTTGCACTTTTCGAACTCGTTGATCCCGATTGGTCAGATGCTGAACTGGAAGACGAGTTAAAAGTAAAAGCTAGCCCTGTTCCAGGAGATCCTGATGATGATACTAGTCTTTTCTTTGAAAAACCCGAAACGAGTTTTAAGGATGTAGGAGGGATGGAGTCTGTGAAAGATGAGATTCGCATGAAGATCATTGCCCCACTTGCCAATCCTGAGTTGTTTGCTCAGTATGGGAAAAAGGCAGGCGGAGGAATATTACTTTATGGTCCGCCAGGTTGTGGGAAGACATTCCTTGCACGTGCGACTGCAGGTGAGATTGATGCTAAATTTATGGCAATCGATCTAGATGATATTCTTTCGATGTGGCAAGGAGGCAGTGAGAAAAATCTTTCGACCCGATTTAGCGCCGCGCGCAAGCACCAACCTGTAGTCATTTTTATTGATGAAATTGATGCATTGGCTGGTAAGCGAAAGGAAAGCCTAGGTGGTGCAGGAATGAAAAATACTTCAAATACCTTCTTAAAGGAATTAGATGGTATTAATGATGAAAATGAAGGTTTATTAGTTTTAGGAGCAACGAATCTTCCTTGGCATATTGATACGGCATTCTTAAGGCCAGGAAGGTTTGATCGAATCATTTTTGTTCCACCACCTGATGAAACTGCTCGGAAGCTGATTGTAGATCTTCTCCTCAAAGGGAAACCGACAGAGAAGATAGACTCACAAAAAATTGCCAAGAAAACGAGCGGTTTTAGCGGTGCTGATCTTACTGCAGTCGTTGATCGAGCAGTCGAGGGTAAACTCACTCAAGCAATGCGCTCTGGAAATGTGGAAGCAATCTCTACAAAGGATTTGCTTAATGCAGTTTCTCAAACACGCCCATCTGTAAAAGACTGGCTAAATACTGCCCGTAATTATGTTTTGTATTCGAATAGTTCGGGTATCTACGATGATGTGAAGGCATACCTGAAAATGTGATGGACGTATACTCTCAAATAGCTAGAATTGAAAGCCTTCTTGAAACCAAGAAAATTGATGCTGCTAAAGAGCAGGTAAACCGCCTTGCACAAGATTTTCCAGACCTTTGGTATATCCCGATGTTTCGCTCGAGGATTGCTTTGAGCTTAAATGAATACGCTGAGGCAGAGCAGCAAGCTCAGCAGTCGATTGCCGTCAATGCGGAGAATGCATACACGATTTATTTATTGTCTGTTGCTCAGTACAATCAGCGTAAATATGATGAAGCGCTTAAGCACATAAGCTTGGCAATTTCCATGGACCCAAATGAGCCGCAGTTTTATGCGCTTAAGGGTCAGCAACTGTTAAAGCAAGAACGAAATGAAGATGCTGAGTTTGTAGTCCGTGAAGGGTTAGCCATTAACCCAGATCATGAAGGATGCTTGAATGTGCTAGCGCTTGCACAAAATCTTCAAGGGAAAAGAGGAGTCGCATCAGACACAGTCAATGAACTTTTAGAAGTAAATCCAGAAAGTGCAGATGCGCATACCAATGCAGGGTACCTGGCACTACATACAAATGACATTGATAAAGCTCGTACCCATTTTATCGAAGCCCTGCGATTAGAACCTGATAATCAGTGGGCACAAGGTGGCCTCGCTGAAGTGATAAAAGCGACAAATCCATTATACCGCCAATTTTTAAGGTTCTCGATTTGGATGACAGATATTGGAACCCAATACCGATGGGGACTGATTATTGGGTTATTAGTCGTGATTAGGTTGCTGCCATTTTTAGTTCCTTTTTATATCATATTATTAGTTTGGACATGGTTTACTTCTCCAATTTCTAATGCATTCTTACTGTTTCATCCTCAAGGAAAGTATTTAATTCAAAAGGAAGATAAGGGCTATGTTACTGGCGTATTTGTTTGTCTACTCTTGGCAGTTTGCGTAAGTCTTTTAGCACTATTTACGGGTGAGAGTTCGTTTTTTCTCGCAGCGGCGGGGCTAGCGTTTGCCGCTATTCCGATCAATCGTATTGCTGATTCCGAGCAGGAGAAAAAATCTACGTTTATCTCTTTTGCTTGGGCAGCTAGTTTAATTGGCCTAGGGATTTGGGCTGGGACAGGAGATGCCACGGCATCAAGTGCGTTTATCCTCGTAGCGGTCGCTTATTCTTGGGTGGGTGAACGATTGGGTTGACTTCTTTATCTGTTGTTATGTAATTAGTCTTGTTCGGGCATCGTTTCAATAGGTATCCACCATTTTAAACGTTGAGTTGCATCTGAACTCAGTAAAGCCTTTCTATGAATCGCATACTCTTATTTCTTTTCGCCTCCTTATTATTTCTCGCATGTAATGATGGCGGGAGATACGAAAGCGTGCCATCAATGAAGGATGGAGGAGCCAGTGACTTTACCCAGACTCAAAGATCTGCAGCACCAGTTTCTGAGCAATCCTTTGGATTTGATGTCTCTCAAGGAGGAGACTATACGGTCAATGGAATGGTTGAAGCCGAGGCGGCAGACTTTGTTGCAGTGAGAACAGGAGACTCTCGAGGTGCTCAAGGCCCTGCAAAGAATGTAATAGTGCCTCGTAAACTCATTCGGAAGGGCTCTATGCATTGCCGAGTGAATTCACTGGATTCCGTTCGCGGACAACTTCTGACAATACTCAAAAGCGTTGACGGATATGTTTCTTCAGAAAGTGCAAGTAGTAATATCAATCAAAATCTCTCCTTTACTCTACGTATACCTGAAGACAACTTCGATGGATTTATTTTTGGTATCGAAGGTATTTCAAAAGAAGTATTAAGTCGCAACATCAGCGTCAATGATGTCACTGATCAGTACGTCGATATTGCTGCGCGTCTTTCGACAAAACGTGCACTTCATGCACGCTATACCCAACTTCTTTCTAAGGCTAAAAACGTGAAGGAAGTCATCGAAGTAGAACGCGAACTCGCAAAAGTGCTCGCTGATATAGAGTCATCAGAAGTACGTTTGAAAAGTCTTGGAGATCGTGCTAGCTATGCGACACTCAACTTGTCATTTTCTATTGAAAAAGAGCCGGTTACTCAAGCAACCTTCTTCAGTGATTTTGGAGACAGTCTTTCTGCAGGTTGGACGGGGGCGAAAATGGCCGTCTTGCTAGGTGCGACGCTTTGGCCCTTGCTACTTTTTGGTCTGATGCTTTTCTTTGGAATTCGTTGGTTTTTAAATAGACGAACCGCTCGACAAAAACTTAAGCTGGATTGAGTCTTGGTATCGCCTCGAAACGCACTAAGCGTTTTCGTCGTTGTCTTTTCGAATCCATTCATCTACATGGCCTTGGCACTCAAGGCAGATTCCAAGATGTCTAGTAACGCGAGACCTGTCATCATCATTCATCGTCCGCCCTCCTCTTAAATAGGCTCGAAACTCAGCTTCTGTTATATGCTTACGACCGTCGAGGATCTTTTTGATCGCGCGGACCATAGCGTAAAAAGCAACTCCGGCTAAGACAACGAGAATGAACGTCATAGTGTACAGTTAGAGAGGTAATGTCGCAAGCAGACTACTTCATCAAACGATCCAAGTCACGTCGCTGATCTTTCTTTTTGAGCGAGTCTCGCTTATCGTAGGTGTTCTTACCTCGGGCGAGGGCAATCTCAAGTTTAACAAGACCGCGATCAGTCATGAAGACCTTTACAGGTACAATCGTTAGACCTTTCTCTTTGATCTTCTTTTCCAGCTTCTTCAGTTCGCGACGTCTCAGCAAAAGTTTGCGTTCACGTTTGGGATCGTGATTCGCATCAGAGCCGTGCTTGTACTCTTTAATGTACAAGTTGCGAATGAACAGCTCCCCCTTTTTGAAAAAGCAATACGCGTCTGAGACATTGGCCTCTCCTGCTCGCAAGGACTTCACTTCCGTTCCTTGAAGCATAATACCAGCTTCAAAGGTGTCGAGGAACTCATACTCGTACCGTGCACGTCGGTTCGAGATATTAGCAAACTTGGGTTTATTGATAGAAGCCAATGCAAGGGTTTGAGCTGCACGAAGGTAGCGTTATACTTTACCAGTTGTGCGATAAGTTGACCTGATAGTCACTTTGTCAACGTTTCGAGATGAAAGACTAAAAATTAGTCTTTCAAAAGTGATTTACTGGACAGGTTTACAAATTCTCGTTGATGAATGAAGTCATGCGACCATAAAGGTTACGACGAGTAATTCCTCCGTAAATGCCATGATTTCGATTCGGGTATACGACAAACTCGAAATCTTTATCCGCGTTTTCTAACGCATTTGCCATTTCGACCGAATGCTGGAAGTGGACATTATCATCTCCCATTCCATGCACTAGCATATAGTGCCCTTTGAGCTTATCGGCAAAATAGACAGGTGAATTCTCTTTGTAGCCCGCTTCATTTTCAGTTAGGGTTCGCATATAGCGTTCTGTGTAGAGCGTGTCGTACCATTTCCAGCTTGTCACTGGCGCAACAGCGATAGCCAGTTTGAATACATCTGCTCCTTTCAGAATACAGAGCGTAGACATGAATCCTCCATAGCTCCAACCGAAAATTCCGATACGATCAGCATCTACCCATGGCTGGCTACCGAGGTACTTCGCTGCTGCAATCTGATCTTCTACTTCATATTTCCCTAGCTGGAGATAGGTCTGCTTTTCAAACGCTTCTCCACGAGCACCAGTGCCACGCCCGTCTACGCAAGCAACTACATAGCCTTGCTGAGCAAGCATTTGAAACCACCAATAATTCGCTCCGCGCCAAGAGTCAAGCACTTGTTGTGATCCAGGTCCTGAATACTGAAACATGAAGAGTGGATACTCAACATTTGCGCTTTCGCTAAAACCCTCTGGGGTAATACGCCAGCCATTAAGACGCGTACCTTGTCCGTTGTCGAAGTCAAAAAACTCAACCGGACGCACACCTTCTTCATTCATCATTCCAGAAACTGCAGCATTGTCCTCTAGCGAACGAATGAACTTGCCTTTTCCATCAAAGACAGAATAGGTTGGTGGCGTATTGATGCTTGAATGCGAAATCATGTATCCGGAGTAGTCGCCGTTAAAAACCGCATTATTAACTCCCGGAGTTTCGGCTATTGCTTTCGGCTTGCCTCCTTTTAAAGACATGCTGTACACCTCACGCTGCATAGGTGATTTCATGGCAGCTTGGAAATAGAGCGTTTTGCTTGCAGCATCGTACCCGTAAAAAGAGGTTACAGGATAGTTCCCCTTCGTCAATTGACGGATCAATTTTCCTGCCTTATCAAAATAGTAAAGGTGATTGTATCCAGAGCGCTCACTAGTCCACAAAAAGCTACCGTCTTCTAGGAAAGTCAAATCGTCTTTCACCTCTAGATAGCTGGTACTAGTTTCGACAAGTAATTCACTTAATGGCGCTTTAGGTACACGCTCAATCATCAACTGAAATTTGTCTTGGTGGCGATTCGTTACCCAAACAAGTGGTTGACTTGCAGGCGTGAAAAAGATGCGAGGTATATGTGTATTCCCATCTTTGGTGTCAAACACTAAACGTGTTTTAGCGGAAGCGAGATCGAATACATGTGCACTGACAGTCGAATTGTCTTCGCCAACCTTAGGGTACTTCCAGGTCCGGTTTTCAGGATAAAGCTCATCTGCATACATCTGCATAGTGAACTCAGGTACAGCACGTTCGTCGAATCTCAAGAAAAGGATTGACTTGCTGTCTGGGCTCCACTGAAACCCTTTTGCAAGTGCAAACTCTTCTTCATATACCCAATCTGTTGCTCCGTTGATGATTGCGTTGGTTTCTCCGTCAGTGGTGATTTGTTTGCGCATTCCTGTAGCTACATCGTAGACAAACATGTTGTTATCACGCACATAGGCCACCTTGTTTCCATCAGGGCTAAAAGAGGCATACATCTGCTTTCCTGCTGGGTCTATTGCCTTGAGTTTTCCGCCGGCTTTGTCGAATAGATAAAAATTAGCTCGTGAACTGCGACGAAAAATTTTCTCTGTTCCCGTCTTGATCAGCATGCGTTGCTGGTTCTTTGAAAAGGAATAACTATCAAATTTTTCAGGAAGAGACTCGTCGCCTGTTGCTGTTTTGGCAGCATCATAATCGAAAAGAACAGCTATGGCTTCTCCAGTTGAAAAAGCTACATCTTCAACTTTATTCTCCTTGATACGGGTGTAGGAATTTCCTTCATCACGAAAGTTGAAACCAGGCACCCGCTTAGCGAAGAATTTGTATTCCTTCCAAATCTCATCCAAGGTGATGTTGGTTGTTCTTGCCTCTGGCGCAGGCGCTGGCATAGGGGCTGGCTGTGCGAGCAGGTTTGTGCTTTCGCCAAAACAAAGCGCGAGGAAACAAGCAAGGGCTATAATACGGAGAGACATATTGAACAAAATGAGTGTAGTGTGAAAACGAAGGAACGTTTATCCTGGTTGTCAAGCGAAGCTAAAGGTTTTGGTAAAAGTTCGTGTAGCAGTCTGTGTTGAACTTTGCAAGCCCTCCTTGTTCTTTCTCTTTGTGAAATTTGATGTGTAGCTTTAAAGCCTTCTTCTCGCTGCTAGTCTAGACTTACGTTCCAGCTCTTTGATCGTTTCTCCAACTCTTTTGCGCTTTTCGCGAAGATTTGCCACTAGAGGTGGTGCTGCTCTTTCTGCGCAATTGGCGATTGGACATCGTTCACAGGTATTGCTTACGATCTTATGCTGTAAATCGGCTTTCACTAGAGCAGGTATCGTTCCTTCTAGTTCTGGTGTTAGCGGCATGCCAAGGAAGGTGCTCTGTCGCTTCCCGTTGTGTTCACGGTCTGAGATAGCAAGCACTAAATACTCATCGTCAAATCCATGAAACTGAGAAACTTGAAGTCCTACTTGCACATTTTCTCGCTTGTTCAAGAGTAGACGGACACCTACCCATCTGCGGCAGTAGTGCTCTAGGAGACCAGTTGAATGCGGGCGATGGTGTTTTCCCAAATGCAGCTCACGGGTCACCTGTAGCCCATCTTCATCTGTTTCGGTAAGTTGAATCAGAAACAGCGAACGAATTTCACGAAATTGAGGAAGAAGTGCAGCAACGCGATCGAGCAGGAGCATCGGGGTGACCATGTACTTCTTCAAGAGTTGCTGAAAGATGTTGGCTTCTAGTTCGCCCTCTCCAAAGAATCCTTTCAGTTCTGCGTCAAACTGTTCCGCAGGGAGTAATAAGGCAGATGCAAAGGCGTGTGCACGTGCTTGCGAGAGAGCCATATCGAAACCGCTCACCTCGACTATGGGTGAAGAAAGGCTGCGCTCGTTAGAGAGTTTTAATAATTGATACCCAATTTCTTTTGCGAGGTGGTAGCGAAGATCACGCTCTTGCATACTGCCAGCGAGTAACAAACTCCGATCAGTAGGTATGAAGACACGTTCTAGGCCTGCGAATGCATCATGTTCGTCTAGCCCTCCTTTTAAGATTCGGTAGTCATACTTGAAGCGCAGCAAGTATCCGAGTTCCTCAGCGGTAGGAACATATGAAGGTGCCCACGTGAGTTCTTCGCGTAGGGTTTTGGCGAAAGCCTCACTGTCTTCAAGGAAGTTTTCGTGCATTTCTAACCAGCTGCGCAATGCACCTGTATAGAAATTCTCGTCCATTAGGGCATAATTGCGACTCAATTCAAGCAGTGAAGAAATAAACGCACCTACACGTGCAGGAGCATTTCCAATGATCTCAACGATTTTCGAAAGCTCGATTCCAAAGCGATCAAGCGGTAGTTCATTCAGGAAATTACTTCGCAGTAGATCGACAACTGGCATCATTGCCGAGTCCAAGGTTGGGTCTTCGAGTGTCGCTACTTCGACGTCTAATGCCGCAGCTAGGTCTCTTAGCTTCTCCTTTTTTGGGGATTTTTTGCCACGTTCGATCTCATTGAGATAGCTCACACTAATACCTGTAAGCTTTGATAATTGCTGAAAGCTTAGTTCTCTTCGTTGTCGTAATTGACGAAGTTTAAGGCCGAAAAGGATCCGTTCGTTTTGTGGACGTAGCTGCATCTGGGCGAAAGGTACGCAGCATGCCTTCACTAGTCTAGCCTAGTCTAGTTCGACGACTCAAACCTTCCAAGTCCTTACTTGCTTTCACTGATCTAGGAGTACAACGCAACGTACGAGTGTCAACCACACCTCTTGAAACGCAAAAAGCCTCTCCGCGTTAGCGAAAAGGCTTTTAGAGATGCGGTCTGGACGGGACTCGAACCCGTCCCACAGTACTGCGGGATGACAGGGCGGCATTCTAACCCTCACATTGATTTACCAGGACCGTTCATGATTAGGTATTCATAAAAAGCTGGTCTTTTTTTCTTTTTGAGTTGGATTTCACGTTTCCTGGCTTCTGAATTCAATTCAAATGTCTCATAATATTTAAGCACCCAAGGCCCTTTCCCTTTGGTCCAGCCTCCTCGATCTTCTTGATGTTGCGAGATTCTTTGCTGTAAGTTTTTAGTGTACCCGATATAAAATTTCCCAGATGTTGTGCTCTGGATGATATAGACATAATTCATAGGTAAAAAAAAGGCTACTTTGATATAAAAAGCAGAAAGGCTTTTAAAGATGCGGTCTGGACGGGACTCGAGCCCGTCCCGCAGTACTGCGGGATGACAGTGCGGCATTCTAACCCTCACCCTTCGGATAGCGGAAAAACGCAAAAAGCCTCTCCGCGTTAGCGAAAAGGCTTTTAAAGATGCGGTCTGGACGGGACTCGAACCCGCGACCTCCGCCGTGACAGGGCGGCATTCTAACCAGCTGAACTACCAGACCGTAGTTCTAACTTCTAAAGTGATACTCATGTGAACATCAGAAACCTCCTTTGAAGCGACCGCAAATGTAGCAGCATCTTCCCTTATCCGCAACGCTCAAATCAAAAAAGTTAGATTTTTTTTTGACGAATGAAATTACCCCCTGATTTAGGGAGTTCTATAGATCAACTTCGCAAGGCCAAAACGTTGTACTACCTTGCGGCCTACACACATTATGACGCAACGCTTTTATCCTTTTTTACCTGTACTCGTCTTGCTCGTTTCGGCGGCAATGCTGCCAAGCACTGTTCTTAGTCAGGCGCCAATCATGGATTTAGTGGTAGAAAAGCTGCCTGCTCCCATCAATTCGGATGAGTACGATGAGATTAGCCCTGTAGTAAGTCGCGATGGGCAAAGGCTCTATTTTACCCGAACAGGATCTCCAGAGTTCAATAAGAATTTGTTTTACGACGGGACTGACGCAGCCGACTCACTTGAAAAATTTCGATACGAATCCCTCTTGAGGCGCGTGTATTCTCAGTTGGGTGGACCTCCGAATGGCGAGGTATGGCGCTCAAAATTCAATCAAGACATCTGGTTGGCTGAGTTTAATAGAAATGGAGACTTCATTCGCATTAGCCATCCTGATACGCCACTCAACAATGCACTTCCTAATGCGCTTGGTGCAGTAATGCCTGAGTCAGGTCACTTTGTAGTAATTAATCAATTTCCTCATAAAGGAGGCCTATACAAGGGGTTTTCTCACACTCGCCGAAAAGCGGATGGGTCCTTTACCTGGCCAGAGCCGATTACGATTGATGATTATTCAGCAAGCGGCGATGGAGTTGGTGTAACGCTTTCAGAAGATGGCGAAATCATGATCATTAGCTATGAACAGCATGGTGGTTTTGGCGAAACAGATCTGTATGTGTCTCGACGTCTGGACTCTTTGCACTGGAGTAAACCGGTAAACCTAGGAGACGGCGTAAATACCAATTTCAGAGAGAGTACACCAAGTCTTTCAGAGGATAAAAAGACCCTCTACTTCTCGAGTAACCGCTGGGGACGTGGAGGAAACGACATCTATTTCTGCCGCAGGATTGATACCTCCTGGCATAATTGGACACTCGCCCGAAGGTTTAAGCCTCCCATTTCATCAGAAAGAGATGATTCTCAGCCTTACTTTAATGAGGCAACGGGTTATCTCTACCTCACAAGTAATCGTGATGGTTCAAGTGATATTTATCGCGTACAAATCCAGGAGCCCAAACCGCTCGATATTCTCGTCGTTGGTGTCGTGAAACACGCGCGAACAGGAGAGCCCATGGATGCCATTGTAGACATTAGTCCAAGAGGAATTATCGGTCGTGATACCTCTGTTGGAACAGTGAAAGGCCGATTTGAATTTCGAATCAAAAGTCTTAATGACTTCTCTCTAAGTGCAGAAAAGGAAGGCTTCATCGGTCATGTAGAGCGTCTCAATATTCGTAGCCAGAGCTACAAAAATTCGTATGAGGTCGAAATCTTGCTTGATCCACGCGAGAAAGGAGGTAAGATCACGCTCGATCCGATTTTTTTCAAGCAAAGCGTTGCTGACGTAAAAAAGGAAAGTATTCCGCAGTTAGAGCGACTTCGAGATGTGTTGAACAAACACCCTAATATTTATGTCCGCATTGAAGGGCACACGGATAGCAACGGTAAGCAGGCTTCTCTCGATAAGTTGAGCCGTGAGCGTGCAGAGGCAATTCGAGCATATTTGGTGAGAAACGGGATAGATGCTGTCCGTGTCCAAGCGATTGGTCGCGGAGATCGAAATCCTATTGCTTCCAATGAAACACAGGAAGGACGAGAAACCAACCGTCGCGTAGAGGTGATTATTACGCGGATCTTACCTTCGATCATGGCAAAAGGGGGATAGCAAACCTCCACTGAGTAATTACCTTTGAGCCATGCGTATCCTCGCCAATCTTGTCAGCTTTGTTACCCACCCACTCTTGGCTGCGACCTACTTACTGATCTTGCTTTTAGCGGTCAATCCGTATTTATTTGGTGTAAGCTCCTTCACAGAAAAGTGGCCTTTAATTCTCTTAGTTTTTGCATCTAGTTTTCTCATTCCATCTTTGGTGATCCTGATGATGTTAGGCCTAGAGATTATTCCAAGCTTGGATATGCCAGAGAAAGAGCAGCGCACCATTCCACTTATTGCCGTTGGGATGCTGTATTTGGGTTTGTTTACCTTCTGTAGGAATGACGCTAGTGTTCCTGTGGCCTATACTGCACTTGTACTTGGTACCGTAATCGGCTTGTTTACAGGCTTTTTTATTAACCTCTTTTCAAAAATCTCTCTCCATGCCATTGGCATGGGCGGACTCATTGCGGCCGTTCTCGTAACGATAGAACTCTTTGCTTACGACCGCTTCTCAATACTTCTACCAGGCGGCAGAGAGCTTCAACTTAGCCTAATCACCGTGTTGGCTGGCGTCCTACTTATTGCTGGGCTCGTCGGCACATGCAGGTTATATCTCAAGGCACATGTGCTGGAAGACATCGCAGGGGGATATCTCGTCGGGTTTGCAGCTATGGCAGGAGCCGTTTGGATTTGGGTCTAGCAGGTTTTGACGAAAGTCCTGCGCATGCACTTGGACCCTCGGGCTTAGCACGGGGCTGAATACCCGACCGAGAGTCTTGTTTTAGTTCAGCCTTTCATAATCTAGACAGGTAAACTACCGCCACCTCAAATGTTTTTTTGAAACTGCTTTACCTTAGGATTCATCACCGAAAACCAAAGTGGAGGAACAAGTGACAACAATATACTCGCCGGATAACCAGCGGGGAGGTTGGGGCTTTCTTCTAAATAGCGCAACGACTGATAAGGTCGCGTCGACTTATAATGGTGATCTGCATGGCGGGTCAATTCGTACAGCACAATTCTGCCCAATTCGTGCTCTGAATTCCAAGAATGCTTAGGCGTAACAGGCTCATATCGCCCGTTTGGTAATAGTTTTCTCACCAATCCGTAATGCTCTATGTAATTGACCGCTTCAAGGAGTAAAAACCCAACAATTGCAGTCGCAACAGCTACCCACATCACCCATGGGTTAAACCACATTGCAATCACAAAGAGGTAGGCTCCCTGCAATACGGTGTTTTGGATCATGTGATTTTGCAAAGAAAACACGGGTCGATTTGCACGTTTCAGGCGCTCCTTCTCAAGGGCCCAGGCACTTTTGTAACTGCCCCACACAGTTCTTGGCCAAAAGGCATACAAGCTTTCGCTAAAACGAGAGGTAGCAGGATCATGAGGAGTTGCTACATGTTTGTGATGCCCTCGATTGTGCTCAATGAAGAAGTGGAGATAGAGATTTGGCAGTAAGAGGGCTTTCGCCAAAACCTGCTCTACTCGACTCGAACGGTGCCCTAATTCGTGGGCAACATTAATTCCTAGTGTACCTCCAATTATTCCGTTGGACAGTATCAGGCCGACCAATTCATACGTCTGTAGATCTGTAGACGAAATGACAACAAAGAAGACTACCAAAATGACATAAAAAAGAGGGACATTGATATAGAGTAACCAATCAAAAAACCGTTGTGATCCATTCGAAGGCTCCTCAACACCTCGCGAGTTTACCTTCGATTGGGGCAGGATATAGTCCACGAATGGAATAATTCCGAACGCAAAAACAACCGCTGAAAAACTCCACCATCCCTGTAAATACAGGCCTAAGAGGGCGCACAAGGGTAGCATGTAAGCAAATAGATATCTAAGATCCCGCAACATGAAATGTTCTTTGTTGTTTTGGTGCTCGGAAGAAAGATAGAATCTACTCCTGAGACCATCCTACCGCAATACTTATGTCACACGATTTTTTTGAACTCACCGTTGCCGAAAAACAGGCACAAACTCCAGATGCTAGCGTCATTTATTTAGACCTTCCAGCTGGCAGAGAATCACTTTTTACCTTTACTGCAGGGCAATACATTACGCTAAAGGTTGACATCAGAGGTTCGGAAGAACGACGTGCATACAGTTTGTGTACGAGCCCTGAAGACAAGAGGTTTGGGTTCTGCGTAAAGCGACTTGCTGGTGGCAAAGTGTCAAACTATCTTCTTGATACTTTGCAGGCAGGCCAGTCACTCCAAGTCATGCCACCAGATGGTCGGTTTGTTGCGAAAACAGACGGTGATAACCGCAAAACCTACTACCTCATCGGTGCAGGTTCAGGTATCACACCTCTCATGTCTATCAGCAAGAAAGTGCTTGAGGACGAGCCAGGCAGTACAGTGCATCTCATTTACGGTAACCGCTCAGAAGATACTATCATTTTCAAATCAGAGCTTGAAGCCATGGAGAAGCGATACAGTGGTCAGTTCACCGTAAACCACATTCTTAGTCAGCCAGCGCGTAAAAAAGCGGGTGGATTGAAAGGATTGTTTGGAAAGAGTAAGCCAACTTGGAACGGTCGCATTGGTCGCATCGATACGAAGGAACTAAGTCTTTTCCTAGCTGAACGCGAGTCGCACACCTCAAACAACGAGTATTTTATCTGTGGACCAGGAGGTATGATTGATACCGCCGAAAAGGAGCTTCTTCGTAAAGGTGTCCAGGCGAAGTTCATTCATACCGAACGTTTCGTCACAGAAGAGGTAGCTGCTGCAGATCGAATTCAAGGAACACCCGGTGCAGTCAAAGTAACGCTCGACGGTAAAGTCATTGAAATCAATTGCGAAAGTGGGAAGACTATCCTAGAAACACTTGTTGCAGCTGGAAAGAACCCGCCATATTCTTGTACTTCAGGTGCTTGCTCAACGTGCATTGCGAAGGTTACAAAAGGAGAAGTCAAGATGGACGTAAACCATGCCCTCGATCCTGATGAGGTGACGGAAGGCTATGTATTGACCTGCCAAGCGCATCCAGTAACTGCCGATGTGGAGTTGAGTTATGATGAGTAGTAACCCACGCTAGGCACTTTGTAATGCCGCTTAGTACTGCCGCTTGTACTGCGAACCACTGGTTCGCAGTAACGGCTGCAGGGGTAACACACTGCACAAATACAAGTTACCGCAGCGTAACCCCTACATGAACCTTTGCTTGAGTCGCACCTAATCTGCACTGGTTACGTTACTAAAGTAAAATAGCTCTACACCAATTGCTTTTAACGAGATTAAAGGAGAGTATGCCGGTGTAAACTTGCGCGAAGGCGCAAAACAGCAGATAGATACGAATGAGTAATTCAAAAAAACAGCGCGGTAAGCGCAGTGCCAACAAAGACGGCAGTAAACTCACAAGCAAGCAGCTTCAAAAGGAAATCCTTCATCTCTTCCGGATGAATCCTGAGCGTCGCTTTACTCCCAAACAAATCATTCAGCGCTTAGAGCTGAAAAATAATAAAGATGCCGTTCGCTATGCGATAGAGCAGCTACAAAATAGTGGTCGCCTC
>CALDTK010000261.1 GCA_937924035.1 uncultured Saprospiraceae bacterium
TGAGCCGCCATCTTCTTGTGTGCCCAATCTAATTTGAAACAAATGCCAGATTTTGTGGTTAGTTCTACTGATGGGCTCTACAACGCCCATCGGTAGATAATTAATCAATGTTGAGGATAGAGGTATGGATATCATGAATAACGCTGGATCTGGAAAAACAATAAGTGAAGCATCAATTCTTCAGTAACCCATTGCTCCACGATTCTCGCGTACTGACGTGTTGATAGATGCGGCGACGCAGACAATCTACTTGAAAACAAATAATCTGATCCTAAAGCACCACTATCCGAGATTAGTTCGGCCACCGAATCTCCAGTGCCTTCGGTTATTTCAAACTGAACCGGTTGAGACGTTTTTTGCTGCATGACCATCGCTCTAGATGATACGACGCTCAAGTTGGATACATCACTTACTTTGAGTGCTACAAGGTCACTGCCTCGGCGCTGTATGTTGTGAAAACCTGCGAGTCACTTAGATGTTAATAACAGCCTAAATAGACGATCGTTGCTGTTCGGCTTATACGCGTGTAACACAAATTAACATTTCCTATGAGGCTTGAACCAGGTTTCTACTTATCAATGTGTCGGTTTCGGCATTACCAATTTCTCAATACAGGTAGTCTTTATCCTACTTCGTGTGAGTTTGGTGGTTCATAAAGTATGTTTACTAAAATTGGGCTTTTTTCGTTTCTTGTTGTTGGTATGGTGCAAATTGCAAACGGGCATGGCGGTGGTGAAGACTCGTCTGGGTGTCACAACGATAATTCGAATGGAACACGTCACTGCCACAATCCTACTAACGAAACTCCGCGCCCGCGAACGCAGCCATCTTATAATTTTTTCGAAGCAAACGGTGTAACTTATGGCCTTGCACGGACTGGATCTGGGTATCCTCTTCGCGGAGCTGGAAAAGAATGTCCAAATACCTTTGGAGTAATTACGCAGACGAACCCGTTAGATGGAAAGACTTATCTTCTAGGTAGGAATGGTGATTTTTGCACAAGTTTTCCACTTGATGTACCTGTCTGCATAACCGGCTTGGGGCGAGGCAATGATGAGACAATTTCCGCTATCTTGAATTTTGGAGATGAACATCGCTTCACCGCATCTACTAGTGACCCATACCTATTTGCAAACACCGAATTTCAAGGAGCGTGTGATGAAAATAGACAACCCATTTGGGATTACGCTCTTGCAGAAAGTAGATCAAACTCTGACTCCATCGTTACTTACCGTACGCGATATATTTCAGTTGGAGACATCAACAACAGCATCGTTACTATCGAAGGTATGGGGAGCAATGATCCTACGTATGTTGGCAACAGACAGTGCCAAGATGGCAAAACTTATCTGAAGTGGTCTGGAAATAATTTGTCAGAAGACTCTTTAAATTATCCAGTAATATTCCATCTCGGAGATACTTCTGGTGTAGATCAACCTTGTCAGTTTCCAACGAGTGATGAAATCTGTGTTCTTAAGTCAAGCGTTGACTCAACTGGATTTTATATGTCTATTGAAAATCAATTTAACGCTAGTGTATTTACCTCTCAAGATTTGGACGCAGCGCTGTTCACCGACGAATGCTACATCCATGAGGACAATCATAAGGTTTACCGGGTTTTGTATAGAAACTCGCCTCCATTAGAATGTTCAGTTGAACCTGCTGATATCGTGGTCGGCACAAACCCAACGAGCGATTGCGATTACACTAATGCCTCACAATCCAGTGGTTGGGGTTGGAACGCTGCTTCCAATAGTAGTTGCGCGCCACTCAATTCACGATTACCGATTGAAACCTCTTCTATCGGTGGCTGTGAATACATTGATGCTGATCGATATGACGGATGGGGTTGGAACCCATTAAGCGGTGAGAGCTGTCCACCTCTGTGACTCACGGAGCTCTGTCTTCGTTGTATATGCCAAGTCTCGTGGCTTGACACAACCCAGACTGTCCATCATCACTCGCAGACAAAGTCGAAGCTACTATATACAATAAACTAATTAGAAGTGATAATAATTATGAGAAAAAGCGTCATATTCGCTACCGTTATTTTTTTTGCCGCTCCAGCATATGCAGATAATTGCTGGAAAGAATTGGGAATGCAATCGATGTTCGGAAGCTACGAACAAGTTGAGCAATTGCAGTCACAAATATCCTCAAGTGATTGTAAAGTTTTTGGCTTTATATTCGAGACGAATCGCAAGAAAAGCTACCTGATTTATGATTTAGAAGCTGCGCAACTTACGAGGGTTAAGGTGGATAATATAGGTAAGAGATACGAGCAATGGAATGAAGTAACTAAGTCACGACTCGAATCTTTAGATTCCGGTTATGGATTTCAGAACCTAGGTCCAATGAAAACGGGCAATGGGAATCCAAATCTAAGTGAAGCTGCGAGTGTTGCGGTTGCGGGCCAGTTATAAGCTGTTATATCGCAGGTGAGCGCACTGACATGTTGGTGGAAAAGATAAGAATTTAACTCAGTCCGACCAGTGATATCCAGTGTTTATTTTTCGGTTTCGCTGTTGCTCTACTTTACCAAGAGGCTTAGATATAACTGTGTTGGGATTTATGATTTTTGGCGTTCCATTCATTGCGTGCGTTACAGTAGGTTTTGTCGCTCAAAAGTGGAAGCTTAGAACGGGAGTCCTGTGGTTTATTTTATCTGCAGTTGTTAACTTCCTACTTCTCTTCGCTTTGTTTACGTGGCAGAGCTCCTTCTCAGATTCCCACGAACTTGCGGTGTTGGCGACTTCCAGCATTGTCTCTGCGCTGGCAACACTTATATTGATGTGGACGATAATTGCTACTCTTCCAATAAACAAGAAATTGGAGAAAATATCAAATGCTGAGCTCCAAAAATCTGAGGCTGAACGAAAGAAATTGGAACTTAAGCTGCGTGAAATGGAGTTGGAGAAGAGGGAACGTTCACTGGATCTGCGGCAACGAGAATCTGTCAGAGAATCTTCGCCAAAAAAACCTAAACAAAGAGGACTGCCACCCGCACATCGACGGTAGTCCGTGTTTGAGTTTTTGGATGACTAGCAACCTTTCATTGGGAAACCATTAGATTTTGCAATCTCTGCGACCGACTGTATCGTCATCTACCTAGTAGACCAACGATAGCCAATAGAGCGAAGTTTAATTTTGTAGGCACTAGGTGAGTAATCTTAGGGCTGACCCCCGGTATGTGCGGTTCTTCCAGTACTGCTTCCAGTTGCCTTTTAAATAGATCGACAGTGTTCCACAATGCATTTGTGGAACAACCCCTAGTTAACGTGTTGAAATTAGCACCTTATCGTTAAGACTTAAAGACAGGCTGCTGTGTGCCCTAAGGAGCCATTCGCTGACTACTTGTTTCGGGAATATCCCCGGCCTTACCTAGCGGCAAAAACCCACACTCACACCCCAAATTCTGGGAGCTAACTCAACTCTCCTCGATAATTTTCGCACACCTTCTGCACCTATCCACCCATCGTGAGAGCCAGAGTTGTCGCGATTTTCTTTTATGATTAATCTTTTCGCCTGGAGTCTAGTGGTCCCTAAGTAGGGTTAGTGATATTTTGTCCTAGAAAGCCATCGGGGGACTTATGTTTCGACCAACTCACGCCTCAAAACAATTCACGGCAAATAGAATCTTCACAGGCCGCCAAGAAGCGTTGAAAAGCTTTATATGGGAATGCTCACAGGTTGACTTCAAAAATTCCTACAAAGTTCTGATGTGGTATGGAGTTGGAGGGCAAGGGAAATCAGCACTGCTTCGGGAATTTCAACGAATTACTGCTGACGCAGACCGTGAGATGCCAGATCGAATAAATGGCCCACGACTCGTAGTTGCAAAAGTGGATTTTGAAGATGAAAGATTAAAACGGCTTGACACTGCGCTCTATTCTATTCGTTCGCAACTAGCTCAGTTCCCAGGATCTTCGTTCCTTGCGTTTGACACTGCTTTTGCGATTTACATTAAAAAAAGCCGTCCAAATATCGATCTTGACAAAGTATATCCAGAACTATTTAGTGGCGAGCGAGAAGTGCTGATGGATCTGATCGATATTATCGATGGTCCGTTGATGATTGCTGCTGACTTCGCCTCGGCTGCAGTACCAGGTGCGAATCTTCTTTATAAGTGGGGGGCCCGATTAACTGGGAGGTTAGCTACGTGGTGGAAAAAGCGGGGCTACGATCTGCTTGCTGGTGTGGAGGAGCTTCAATCAGAGGAATTGCTGCAGCGATTACCGACCTATCTAGGTGCGGACATCTGCGAGATGCTAAAAAAGAAGGAAAGCGTACGCCCGATCATCTTGCTCGATACCTACGAGGCATTGTGGCGGAACCGAGGTGGGCGTGATGGCATCGCCGATCGTCGTGTGGATGCATGGGTACGTCTTTTAGTTCAAGATTCTCCCGGTGTATTGTTCGGAATTTGTGGTCGTGAAAAGTTACGCTGGAGTGAGATTGACTATAAGTGGGAAGAGGTTATCGAAGCAAGTCCACTAGGAGATCTTTCGGACGTTGATGCCGAAGCGCTACTACTCGCAGTGCCTATTGTTGAATCAGATGTTCGCAGAAATATCGTAACTAGCGCCTCAGGGCTACCATTCTACTTGGATTTGCAGGTGTCTCAGTATGAGTCGATACGCGAAGCAGGAAAAGAGCCAAAAGCCATTCAATTTGGGGGTAGTCGATCTGACATATTAGCAAGATTCTTGGAGCACCTGTCTGAAACGAACGAAAGTACACTACGGCTGGCCTCCTATCTAAACGTCATAACCCGCCCTACTATGGATAGATTGGCGCGACAATTCCCGAATCATGCAATTAACTACAACTTTAATCAAATGGTATCTCGAAGTTCATTCTTCGAAGTCTCCGCAGGCACTTTCGAAGTTCACACATTAATGAAACAGGAGCTACAGAGGCGGGAAGAGCAAGATTGGCACACACATTTTGTCGCGGTGCACCGCTTTCTACACCAGCACTATTTAGATCAGGTAAACACACCAAAGGCGCATCAAGATCAATCAAGCGAACAGGCTACGCAGATTGTTCTTAGCGAAGATCGTTTGTTTTCGTTCGAAAGTGCCTATTGGCATCTAAGTAAAGCTGAAGCTGAGAGCTTGCCAGTATGGATACTTAAACATTCTGAGTCGGTTAAGTATGAAAATCCATGGCGTATGTTCGAGGATTTGTACAGCCACGCGCTCGAAAAGTCGATTCAGATCTCTAGCGATGAAAGCGATCAAACACTATTTATCCAGAATAACCTCGCCATTGCCGTCGCTAATCAAGGACGATTAACTGAAAGCCTAAGAAGCCTACAAAACATAAGCGAGAAAGCAGCCAAGGTCTTCGGACCAAGCGACGTGAAATCTATTTTTATAAGACACAATCTTGGTTTATTGCTAGCGCAGAAAGATGAAAACCACGCTATTGAGTACCTACAAAAAGTGCAAGCTGACCTCGTTGATAGTTTTGGTGAAGAGAATCCAATTACAGCCAGCCTTTCTGGCGCTGTAGCGCGTCTTTTGCAACATACAGGAGACCTTCAGAGTGCGGAAAAATTGTTTAGGGCGGCCGCCCTATCCGCTATAGAGCTCGTTGGGGGCAATCATGCTCACACTGCAACAACACTTTACGAGCTTTCCGAGAATTTAAGACTTCAAAACAAAAAAGAGAATGCTGAAGCGCTTTATCGGATAGCGTTGGATGTGACCGCTGACGCTATATTTCACCGAAAAAAACAAAAGGATTCCGCGCTGTTAGCAGATATTGAAGAACAAACCAAAGGGCTTGACCACGTCGCATCGAGGTACTACACAGAACCACTTTTTTGGAAAGTGCTGTTTGATATCTATCCAAAGCTGTTTCAAGAAACAGTTAGGAGCAGAATCACAGACGTTACTGACGCAAGCTTCAAACTGTCCGAAGTTAACCTATCAGAAGTCTACCGAACGCTTAAATCAGGCGAATCCAATGTGCTCGCAGTCAAGCGACATCCGAATGAATACCACATTCAAGCGATGATTCGTGATTCTCTCGGAACTACCTCAAGAGGCAAACAATATTTGGAGGTCATGGAAAACCATGGCATACAAATCGAGGTCTTTGTATCTAAAAGGCTAGATTGCCGTTATGAGTTCGATCAAAATTGCTTGGTACTGTCAATGCCTACGGAAGGTTTTTCACCTCAACCAATTCTTGACTTGATCGTTATGGGCAACCTACGTTGCGCTTTTGCTAAATATGGTGGCACTCTTCCACCCTCCGAAGAAAGGGGATTGACTGCGTATGCCGCATACAGTCATGCCCTCTCCCTCGAAGCGTTAAGTGAGTTGGCTCGCATCATCGATGAATGGGAACCGGAACGGTGGGGAATTGTGCAGACAAGTCTCGTTTCCAGCGCAGTTGAGTTTTTCGAAGCCTTTCGTCTAGGCAAGTCGCGTGAAGACTTATATGATATTTACGCTGTTCTGCACAGCCTGTCTACCGATCCGATAGGCGAAGTTACATAGGATAAGCACGATGAAGCCTTTGCTTTAAATCATATTGTTTCCTTTGGACTATTCACTGACGCAAACTACCCAAGGGTTTCGTTTATTCAATTTGCATCCCTATCTACAGTCCTGTACTTGATTGTATTTCTGAAGCACGAGCAATTACGATGTTCAATTGTTCAGAATCTAGAGTTAACTCAGCGGCAGCATAAAAAGCGTGTAAAAAGGAGTCATCTTTACAGTCATTTCGAACAAAATTATATGCTTTGGAATTGGCCTTTAACTCAGCGAGGCGCGAACGTATATGTTCACGTTCAGTTTTTAGATGTGATCTTTTATCAGTCATACGTCGTATAAGAGATTGCCGTTCGCGACCGGTGGGATCGCCATCACTAGGCTCGCTAGAAAGTTTAGCCAGGCGCATCTTAATATTACGTTGCGTTTGATCTATCTCCGACATCAACGCCAAGAGCTTTTGCTTGTCATCTTTTGCTTTACTAAATCGCTCAAGGAATTCATTGTGCATGCTATTTAACCTTTTTAGCCACGACACCTATCTATTCTCTAGGATTCTTCACTAACTAATACAACACAAATGCCTCTACTTAATATTCTCACACTCAACGCCACACAATTCTTTTAGCTCTACTATCTCTGCGTGACTTCTCTTTACCTCAGAGTATGTTTCGACCCAAAGGGCATTGTGTTTCTGAGTGCTAGAATAAAAGACAGAAAGCACCAGTGACCCCGACAAGATTGCCCCAATTGCAATTCCGACAATGAATTCTTTATTAATTCGTAACATTCTTCCATCACCCAAACGACAAATTCTACTAAGTAGCCAATGTTACTTATTTTCCCTATATTTTTGCACACAAAGATAAATACAAAAGTAAACCATACCAATAGCCGTTCCAACTGTGCTCACATTAATATCAACTCGAACATTCAATTGCACTCCCTGGTTACTCCCCACCACTTAGTCAATCTCAGCTAGCTCGACTACGGATCTTAATATATCAATTCTTTTCGCCGAGGCGGTTGCCGACCACACCACCCGTGATCTGTTCTTCGGCTTTCTTTTCTTTACCAGCCCCTTCTCTTTCATTCGATTTAACGTTGTGTGCATGCTCCCGACAGGGATATTTCCGCCAGATTCTCCGATGATATCGCACCCATGCAACTCATCATGAGCAATCAAAATCTTGAGTATTTTTAATTCTAAATCGGTTAATTTCATTCGAGCACTTCGTTGATACGTCACGAGCGCACAGTATCTCAGATAAATTCGTTTTGTTCATGTAGGAATATTCCTACATGAATAATCTGATAGAACTACAAACTACCCTAATTCTACAGCTAACAGTCTATGACCAACCTAGTGCCATTGCCTGTCACAATTCGCACTCCTGGAATGGTCAAAAGACCACTACCATCAACCGCTGCAGTGCCCGAACCAATGTTGGCATTATCGTTGTTGCTTATTGCGCTCCATCGGCACTGACTACCAGAAGAAGGTCTGAAG
>CALDTK010000262.1 GCA_937924035.1 uncultured Saprospiraceae bacterium
AAATGAATCTTAAGAAATAGCACTATCCTAAGAGCAACGCACTGCCCGAGTAGACTTCCTTTTGTCTGAGCTACACCAACGCCCGACGGCCGCTGGAAAAGCTCAAGCAATGCACCACCCTCAAGCTGCTTTCCGCACAAATATTGAGCTTATCGTACGGCCAGCAGTCGAAGGGCAAGGTGCAAATGATGCTAGAGCACAAACTCAAGAGTTACCACTATTGGTAAAGCGAGTTAGGAAGTCGCCACTTGCAAGAAGATTTTTGTTTCTTTTCATCTGGAAAGAAAAGGTGAGAAGGGCACAACGTCATGACATGTAATCTAGAAAGAAGTTGGAGCAGCCAGATTGCAGCGCCAGTCAGCTCGTGCAAAGCCATGGGCCCTCGCAAGGCGGGGCTACGCGCAGGCTCACAATGACGACAAGAAGCATTTCCAAGTACCAGCTTCCATCAAAACTTAAAACAAATCCTGTTTTACTCAACCAGATTCTTACCTTCGTCCGCCCTATCTTTGAAGACCTGTATTTGATACACTATGCGCAAATCCAAACAAGACGTCCGTTGCTCCTTTTGTGGACGTGATAAATCAGAAGCCCTCCTCCTTATCGCTGGTATAAGCGGGCACATCTGCGAAGTATGTACCGAACAAGCAGGAGAAATCGTCGATGATGAACTTCTTGATGGGACGGGCGGCTTTCATGAAATGAAGGTTGATGGAGAGCTTCCTGCGCTGCCTACAGACATTCGGCCAAAGGATATCAAAGCGCATCTCGATCAATACGTCATCGGTCAAGGTGATGCCAAGAAGATTCTTTCGGTGGCGGTGTACAACCACTATAAGCGACTTCAAAACGAAGACAAACTAGGCGATGTCGAGATCGAAAAGTCCAACTTACTTTTTGTCGGACGAACAGGTACTGGCAAGACACTGTTGGCTAAGACGATCGCTAAGTTTCTTAATGTTCCTTTTGCAATCGTAGACGCAACCGTATTTACAGAGTCTGGCTATGTGGGAGAAGACGTTGAATCCATTCTAGCAAGATTGCTTCAAGTCTGTGACTTCGACATCCGCGCAGCAGAGCGAGGCATTGTCTACATCGATGAGATTGATAAAATCGCGCGAAAAGGCGATAATCCTTCAATTACGCGTGATGTATCAGGTGAAGGTGTTCAACAAGGTATGCTCAAAATGTTGGAGGGTACTGAAGTCAACGTACCACCAAATGGCGGACGTAAGCACCCAGAGCAAAAGATGATTAAAGTGAACACCAAAAACATCCTCTTCATTTGCGGAGGAGCGTTTGATGGCATTGAGAAAGTGATTTCAAAACGCCTAAATCATCAAGTAATTGGGTTCAAAAGTGAAGACAAGGAGCAAGTCGATCGTGAAAATTTGCTTCAATACATCCAGCACCAAGACATTAAGACTTTTGGTCTCATACCTGAGTTGATCGGTCGTCTTCCCGTATTGACTTATCTAGAGCCACTTGATGTCGAAACGCTGAAGTCGATTCTAACGAAGCCCAAAAATGCCTTGCTTAAGCAATATCGAAAGATGTTTGAACTAGAGGATATTCGCCTCAGTCTGACAGAAGATGCGATTGAATTCATGGCTGAAAAAGCGTTGGAATACAAGCTTGGCGCAAGAGGTCTACGTAGTCTTTGTGAGGCTATTCTTACCGACGCGATGTATGAGTTGCCTGGGGATACAAGCGTAAGCACCTTTACTGTAGATCGTGAATACGCTGAACGCAAAGTGAGTAAAAGCAAGATCGCTTACCTGAAGAAAGCGGCCTAATGAGTGTTGATCGTCGTTATCCGATAGGCACCATGTTCGAAGCAATATCAGGCGATATCGACTACGATGCTTGTGTGCAATCGATTAAGGACTTTCCGAGATCTTTGAGGTTAAGGTTCAGTGATCTTTCGGAGGCCGAACTCTCGTTGACGTATCGTGAAGATTCGTGGGACATCAAGACCTTAGTTCATCATTGTGCAGACAGTCACATGCATGCTTTGCTACGCGTGAAGTGGGCACTGACAGAAGAGGTCCCGAGTATTATAGGTTACGATGAAGGTCCAACCGCAACGCTAGCAGATTATAGCTTGCCGATCGAAACAAGTTTGTCTCTTTTGGATGGCCTACATCCTCGACTCGGGCATTTGCTTGAAACGTTGACTCCTGAACAACGCGAACGCACCTATCTGCATACAGGACACAATCGGACATTTACAATTACCGAAACCGCTGGGATGTACGCCTGGCATGGCATGCATCACTTAGCGCACATTGAATTGGCATTGGGCCTTCTGAAATAAGATCCAAGCATGCGTTACTTTCTACGACTTGCCTACAACGGCCACAACTACCATGGTTGGCAACGTCAGCCAAAGAGTGTTACCGTTCAGCAAACCATCGAAGAAACGATAAGTCTTATCCTGGGTGAGCCTATCGAATTGGTAGGTTGCGGACGCACCGATGCTGGAGTCCATGCGAGTAACTACGCAGCTCACGTAGACACAACAGCGGTTTTCCCAGAACGTTTTCTAGGGCGACTCAATCGCATGTTGCCCAATGATATTGTGATCTTGAGCTTAGAGGAAGTTGGTCCAATTCCGCCTGCAGGTGAGCATGGTATGCATGCTCGTTTTAGCGCAAGCCAAAGAGCTTATCGCTATGACATTACAAAAGTAAAAGACCCCTTTCGGCAAAACACGACTTGGCACTATCCGCACTTTGAAAAGCTGGATATTGAAGCTATGAATGCGGCTGCCAAACTCCTCATGGAGTACAAAGAATTTGCTCCCTTCTGCAAGAGTAATTCTGATGCAAAAACGATGCGTTGTGATTTGCGTCGCTCGGAATGGATTCTTACTCCGGAAGGAAACGAATTACATTATCATATCGCAGCCGATCGCTTTTTGCGTGGCATGGTTCGACTCATTGTTGGGGCCTGTATTCGTGTTGGCGCTGCTGAACTTTCGCTAGTCGATCTACGACAGTGTATGGAAACGCAAACGCGTTTGCCCCGCCCGTTGAGTGTTCCTCCCGATGGTTTGTTTTTGACGGAGGTTGACTACGCAAGCTAGCTTGCGTGTACTTAAGAAGTGGGATTTGGGATCGCTACGCTGTGGGACATTTAGCTGGGGCGATGATGCGCAAAGATCTTGGTTCAAAGTAAGGCCGTTGTAATCTGGAAGAGTGGAAGTGAATCATAAGGTTTATCATCTACCAAAAGAGCAGTGTACCACCCGCGGAGGCTTCCTCCTGTTCGAGCTACACAAACGCCAAACTGCCGATGGGAATGATAAATGCATTGCATAAACCTCGTGCTTCTTTCCGCTTCAATCTTTGCTTGACGTACCACCTACAGTTGAAAACCAGTGAGCAAATGATGCCAGCGTAAGAATCAAAGAGCAAGTACAAGACTCCGAGTGAGTTTAGGGAGCCGTCACTGGCAAGAAGAATTTTGTTTCTTTTCTTCTGAAAAGAAGAGGTAAGAAGAGGAATACCAGTTTGATATAATTCAAAAATATTCAGCGAAGCATTTAAACCCTCTACTTTTTCTCGCCTTTCTTTTGTCTTGATACAAAAGAAACAAAAAATCAAGTCCGCAAAAAGAAACTCGCCTTGAACTTAGCGCATTAATAAATTCTTCCCGTGGGTAATCA
Source organism: uncultured Saprospiraceae bacterium (assembly GCA_937924035.1). Taxonomy (GTDB): domain Bacteria; phylum Bacteroidota; class Bacteroidia; order Chitinophagales; family Saprospiraceae; genus CALDTK01. Next base: position 3,671 of record CALDTK010000262.1, read on the forward strand.
TTACCCTCTGTGCCTACGAATTTCGAGCAACGGTTACCGTGCATTGCTCCTGGCTAAGGTGCTAATACTTTTAAGTTGAAGCAATATTAATAAATGGCTGAGTCGAAATTCTGTATGGAAGTGCTCAAACAGTTTTGCGTCCAACGGGGGCGCTGTTGCGCATAAATTTCAGTTCCAAGCACGGCCGTCACGCTTGGGTGAGTGGTAACGAATCTTGAATTAGCTCACTAAAGCAAAACCACACGCAACCACCCAACCACCTGCTTTAGGCGAAAGACCTGTTTATATTCAGAGACTTAAAGAAAAACACTACCTTTGCGCCCGCTTAGGAAAAACGCGCACGAACGCATGCACGATTTCCAATTTTTAATGCATGCGCGGCACCAACAAGGGCCGCCAAGGCCATTTCAGCCCTCCGGGAGTAGAGGGCGCGCCGCCGAGAAGGTAGGCGTTAGACAGTCGATCCGCGAAGGGTGATCGGCGAAGTCAAGGGGATTCGGGTCATGGTGGAACAGTAGAGCAAAATGCTCACGGTGTACTCGCAGGCAGATGTACACGTGTTAGTCTTCTCAGGCTTTCGCTAAAACCACTTTTGACATGGCCAAGAAAAAAGCCACCGAACTCACTGCCGAAGAGCTAGCTGCAAAGCGATCCGCTTCCGCAAAAAAGGCTGCTGCTACTCGTGCAGCAAACAAAGCAAAAAAGGCCGCCGAAGCAGCTGCTTTGGAAACACCCATAACTGAAGCGAAGCCCAAAGCGAAAGCAAAGGCCAAGACGAAAGTAAAGGCCGAAGCCAAGCCGAAGGCAAAAGCTAAAAAAGCCAAAAAGAAGGAACTCGTCCTAGCCGATGATGACGCTCCTTTAATGATCGACCACGCAGCGTTTACCGCTGACGAGGAGGATGATTACGATGAGCCTCTTCCGTTCGAAACAGATCCTTCTGCTCCTACCGAAACAGATTTAGACGATGAGGCAATGTCTCTTGTCACTGGTGCAATTGGCAAAGCGCCAAAAGCTAAGAAAGAGAAGAAGGCTAAGAAAGAACGCGCTCCTAAAAAGGAGAACAAAAAAGCTAAGAAGCGCGCGGAAGAAGCATTCGATTTCAACGATACAGCGGAGCTGGACGAAGAAATTAGTGCTACTACAGAAGAAGTAGAATCAAAAGACGCTAGCGAAGGAAGGCCTTCGTTTAAGGAGCTAGGTTTGATCGAACCGCTTCAACGTGCAGTTGCTGACATGGGCTTTGAATACCCAACCGTCATTCAAGCGCAGGCAATTCCTGTTTTGCTGGAAAGCGACACAGACCTCGTTGGATTGGCACAAACAGGTACGGGTAAAACTGCTGCCTTTGGTCTACCAGCGCTACATCGCATTCACCCGGAAACTCGCGTTCCACAAGTACTTATTCTTTCACCGACACGTGAGCTTGCCTTGCAGATCACTGGTGAAATGGAGAACTTCGCCAAGCACATGCGAGGTGTAGGAATCGTTGCCGTTTACGGTGGTGCGGACATCTCACGTCAGATCAAGCAGATTCGTCGCGGGGTGCAAGTCGTTGTTGCTACGCCAGGTCGTTTGCGCGACCTCATCCGCCGACGTGCGGTTGACTTGCAACAAGTGAAATACCTCATTTTGGATGAGGCCGACGAGATGCTCAACATGGGCTTCAAAGAGGAAATCGATGATATCCTTGAGTCTATTCAAGACAGTGCAAATACGTGGTTGTTCTCAGCAACAATGCCTCGCGAAGTGCGCCGTATTGCGAGTGAGTACATGAACGATCCTGCAGAGGTACAGTCGGGTGAGCGCAACTCATCTAATGCTGATATCTCTCACCGATTTGTAATTGCACGTCCACGTGAGCGTTTCCCAATTTTGCGTCGCTTCTTGGATTTCGACCCAGACATGTACGGATTGGTTTTCGTACGTACACGTGCTGATGCGAAAGATTTTGCCGAAAAGCTATCTGGTGACGGTTACAACGTGGATGCAATTCATGGAGACCTTTCTCAGTCTCAACGCGACAATGTAATGGCGCGCTTCCGTAGCAAGCGCCTTCAAGTGTTGGTTGCAACCGATGTTGCTGCTCGTGGTATCGATGTCACTGGAATAACCCACGTATTCCACCTCAACCTTCCAGACGATCTCGCCTTCTACACGCACCGTTCAGGCCGTACTGGTCGTGCAGGTGCAACGGGTGTATCGCTTTGTTTGCTACACCCAGGTGATACCCGCAAGCTTCGTAGCATTGAGCGCATCATCAAGACGCGTTTTGAGGAGGTTCAAATTCCAGGTGGAGAAGAAATTATTGAGCGTCGTTTGTTGTCAAACATGCGCCGACTTAAGAATGTCAATGTTGCAGATGGCTTGGATAACTACTTGCCAGCTATTGAAGCAGAATTGGAAGGACTCGATCGTGAGGATCTGATCAAGCGTATTGCAAGTCGTTCGTTTGAGAAGTTGTTCAACGATTATCGTTTTGCACCTGACCTCAATGATAAGCGCAATAGCCAGAAGGATCGTAGAAGTCGTGATGACGATGGCGGAGGCCGCGGTCAGCGTGATGATTCTAACATGGAGCGCCTGTTCATCAATGTTGGAGGTATGGACGTAGGTGGTCGCAAGGGTAATCTCCTCGGAATGCTATGCGATGCTGGTGGAATCAATGGAAAGGACATTGGCCGAATTACGATGAACAAAACGCACACTTTCTTCGACGTAGACAAGAGTGTCTCGAAGCAGGTCGTAGAGCGCATTGGCGAGCTTGAGTTTGATGGCCGTCCAGTACGCATCAACGTGGCTGCACCAGGTGAAGGCAACGGGCCTGGAGACTATGAAGATCGTGGAAGCCGTGGCGGCGGCGGTCGTGGCCGTGGAGGCTATGGCGGCGGCGGTCGCGGTCGCGGAGGTGATCGTGGCGGACGTGGTGGTTATGGCGGCGGCGGCGGTCGTGATCGCGGTGGCCGCGGAAGTGATCGTGGCGGACGTGGAAGCTACGGTGGTGGCGGAGGTCGTGACGGTGGCCGAGGTCGCGATGGCGGCGGCGGAAACCGTGGCGGTCGTTGGTAGTGGTTTAGGTCTCGTGCGTTGCCCCGCTGTACGTGGGTCACGACATGAGGATCCTCCTGCTACGTGCGGGGCTTTCGCCAAAACCTGCTAAACGTTAAGCACTAATCAACAAAAAAGGGTTGGAAGATGTAGGTCTTTCAGCCCTTTTTGGGTTTTGTACATATTGGCGATATCTGATCTTGTTAGATCAGGCGTGCGGGATTTGAGAATAAATTACGTTGATACTTACGGCAAATCTTGTTACGCGTTTAAGCCAACCTCCTCTTGTGGTTTCGCCCTACAAAGCAGCCCGATGGCAAGCCCTAGAAGGATTTGAGCCCAGGCCAGAATTACAAAAAGTATGTAGAGGAAACCGACCGCTTTCAAATTTTGAGCAGTTCCATCCAATACATAGAAAAGCCCAGCAATCACTAGAGTAGCACACGTGATTAGTACACTCCCTTTTTTTGCTGCCCTCAAAAAACGATGGTTCAGCTTTTTTGCGGAGGCAAAAGTTGAAGCGATTCCAGAAGAGAAGAAAAAGGACAGGATACCTAACACTATAAATGGTCTAATTGTATTCAGCCATTCAGTATGCCCTGTGAGTATAACGACGTATCCGAAAAAGGTCAAAACAAACCCTCCAGAGAGAAGAGTTAGGTAGGTTATTGTTACCTTTTTCCACCAGTAGGCAGGGCCTCGCTTAACTACTTTCATAACTTTCAGTATTTTGTGAAAGATATGCCATGGTAGGCCTAACATCCAATTGGCGAGTGTGTTAATGATTTGCGCTCTTGGAGTGTGCAAATTTTTTTTGCCCCCTTTTGTTCTTTCCTTCTATCTCCATATGAGAATACAAAGGGGCTCTTGTAAGAAAACGGAGCACCATAGTGGTTCTTTTATATTTGGATGTTGACCAGCTTGTCTAATATATGTCTGATCAAGTAGGTAAGAGCATCTCAAATTGGTCTGTTGTATACGCCACGGTTGGTGCATCCATCTTGTGCTTCGCTTTCGTGTTTATAGCGTTTGGTTTCGACGAAGAAAGCACTAGGATGAACATCCGTTGGTCTGCTCGTTTCAGTATCATCTGCTTCTGTTTGGCATTTTCGGCATCGAGTTTAAAACTACTGGCGCCAAATTGGCTGACGAACTGGATTGCAAGAAACCGCAAGTATTTAGGGGTGTCGTTTGCATTGATTCACATTCTTCACCTGTTGTTTTTGGTTGTATTGCATCAAAACTTCTATCAGATTTTCGTCCCAGCGTCCATCGTGGAATTAGCATTAGGTGGACTAGCCTATGTGTTCCTGATACTGATGTTGCTTACTTCCTTCGATCAGGTTGCAAAATTGATCTCTAAACGGAATTGGGACCGATTGCATATGCTCGGAGGGTATTGGATATTGATCGTTTTTTCTAACAGTATTTTGGGAAGAGTAGCTGCTGGCAAGCTAGAATACCTGCCCTTAGCGTTAGGTGTGTTAGCGGTTTGGGGAATCAGATTCTTTAGTTGGAAGAAAAGGAGAGCTTTCGCTAAAACAACTAAATAGAAGAAGGACTGCAAGACTTTACGGCGTGCTGAGATTAGAGGTGGCATTTATAGAAGCTGCGCCTTGATTCAAGGCATAGCGAGAAAAGTTAAATTTTTTCGAAAACGGTGCAGCGTTTTGCCAGTCAGGAGAGATAGTGTACTGGGATACTTCTCCTTTAACGTATTGGGAATCAGGACTTGCATCTTTTACTTTTCTGTCGCAGGAATGCCGATGATCGAATTACAGGGCATTAGCTTAAAAGATTCTTTGTACGTTTAGTTTTCGGAAAAATTTCACACGATGAGTAAGGATAGTTTGGCGCAAGGATTTGAGAAACTTGGAGGCAAAAGAAAATTCGATGTTTTCGCAATTGTAATTTTCTTACTGCTTACTGTAGGAAGTATCCAAGCTCAAAACGTACCTATTCTTGGTTATTCCATCAATACTTTTGGTCAAGTCCAACTTGAAATTGATGGAGAGGCCGATAAGTATTACACGCTATCAGTGGAGCATCCAAATTCATCGTTTGAATCCGTTACCTCCATCACCATGGGAGTGGGTGGCAGGATGCAGATTTCAGAATCACTCGAAGCTTATCCCCAAGAAAGCTATTCAATAACAAGCCATTCAATTGCTAGTCCGGACGATACTGACGGAGATGGGATCGATGATCTTACAGAGCTGAACAATATGCCTACAGACGCACCCTTGAATTTTGCGTCTCCAATTGATTTTACGGATGGGACTACTTCCATTCCTGATGCGGCTACTTTTGAGAGTATGGCTGTGGTGGCAAATGTGCCTTGGGCTCCTTTTCTCGACGGACAGCAGTTCGTCAAGTTTGGAATATTGGATAGAGATACAGACAACCCGAAAGTGTATTTCATCAACAGTAATACGCACTTCATTCATGCTGACTTTTTTAGAGCCATTGGAGCGAACGTGCAAGGAGATGATGGTTCAGGAGAAATAGTCTTTAACCCAAATGAAATCACTCCTGAAGGAGTAATTGGAAGCTATTCCTTTAATTTTTCTTTTGGAGATGCATTAGATTTTGAGGCCACACAAAGAACTTTCGAGTTGCTGGTAGCAAACATGCCTTTCATCCGGAATAACATGAATCATTTCATCGGCACGGGTGGGGAAGGCTTGTATGAATCTCAATACAGAAACGACTTTATTGGTTCTCGAATAGAAGTTGTTTTAGAGTCAGAGGTTTTTAATGATGTAGACTATTTACCTTTTAATAAGGCGGAAGGATTCGGATTCTTTAGACAGATGTCACTAGATGATAATCCAGGCTCGAGAGACATTGTGTTATACGATGCACTCCCTAATTCCTTGCCCAGGGTAGGCGGAATTATCACCTCTGTTGTGCAGACGCCTTTGTCACACGTAAACTTGAGAGCTATTCAAGACAATGTGCCAAATGCGTATATCAAAAATCCTTTGCAGATAGATACCATTGCAGATTTGCTGGACAATTACATCTACTACAGGGTCGAAGATGAAAAGTATTTTATTCGAGAAGCAACACTTGAGGAAGTAAATGATTGGTATGAAAACTTACGTCCAACCGAAGCGCAAATACCTGAACGAGATTTAAGCATCAATCGAATCATGCCACTAGATTCTATTGCGTTTGAAATGTCCAGTGCTTTCGGCGCAAAGTGCGCAAATGTTGCGACCATGAGGAAGTTTGGCTTCCCGAGTGGAACGATTCCTGATGGGTTTGGAATCCCGTTCTACTACTACGATGAATTCATGAAATACAATAATTTCTATCAAGAGGTAGAAACGATGATTTCAGACCCTGGTTTTATCTCTGATCTAGAAACGAGGATTGATATGCTCAAAGATTTCAGAAAGGAGATTAAAGACGCACCTATGCCGCAGTGGATGCTTGATAATCTGCAAGCAATGCATGACGCATTCCCAGTCGGAACAAATGTGAGGGTACGTTCAAGTACAAATAACGAGGATTTGCCAGGCTTTAGTGGTGCTGGGCTGTATACCTCTAAAACGCAGCGCCTCGATGAAGGGCATATCTCTAAGTCAGTCAAGCAGGTATATGCGAGCATGTGGAACTTCAGAGCATTTGATGAGCGAGACTTCTATCGAGTCGATCATTACATCGCTGCGATGGGGTTATTATGTCACACGAATTTTGATGAGGAGAAATCGAATGGCGTTGGTGTAAGCATTGACCCTATTTACGGGACTGAAAACACCTTTTACCTCAATACTCAAGTTGGTGAATTCTTAATTACGAATCCTGATGCGACCTCAATACCAGAGGAGATTCTGCTGAATGAAGACCCTGCTGAAGGCTATTCAGTTTTACGAGAATCTAATTTGGTAAATCACGGAGAGCTTGTTATGGAAGAGCGATACCTAGATTCTATGCGTAATTATCTCAAGGTAATCCATGATGAATTTGCTATACTCTACGATGTGGTAGGAGCAGAAGGATTTGGAATGGATATCGAGTACAAGGTCACTGCTGAAGATCAAATGATTATAAAGCAAGCCCGACCATGGGTTTCATTCTGGGCAGAAATAAAAGCTGAGAATGACTTAGGTGTAGAGGAGATCACAGATCCAGTTGCTTCGGCTACTCTTGGCGCAAGTGAACTCGTGACTGTTAAGGTTGCTAATACAGGATTGAATGATATGGTTGACTTTGATCTTTCTCTTTTTGTAGAAGGTCAATTTGTTGAGACAATGACGATCACTGATACTTTAAGGCCTTTCAATGATGAAGAGTATCAATTTTCTGTAGCCCAAGATTTTTCTACCGTGGGAGATTATGAACTCATCGCTACAGTAACGGAAAGTACAGATGGTTATGCAAGGAATGATACCCTCAACTTTATTCTAAGTAAGCTTCATGTTTTAGAAGGAGGAGTTGCAATCAAGAACGTTATTGTTAAGTGTGCAGATGAGATCGATATACTAGCAAGTGTATCCAATTATGGTGCTGAGACATTTACGGACGCTGAAATTGAAGTTATTATCAATGGTGCAGCCGTCGATACTGTTAATTATACGAATAACATTTCCTCGTTGTCGAGTGCTGATGTTTCTATTGTCACTTCCGAAAATTTGCAGCAAACGGATAATGAAGTTACGCTAAATCTACTCCGTGTAAATGACGTGCAAGATGCTGTGCCTGCAAACAATACGGCTTCTACGCTCACCGATTTAACTTCTACCTATGACGTCGTGACACTCATCATAAACGCAGATGATTACCCTCAAGAAACGTCATGGGAAATTTACGATGAACTGAATAACGAAACGATTTCGACCGGAACTTTGGAGCGGAATACAGAGGTATTTATGGAGGACATCTGCGTGGATTACAATTCTTGTTTGTCGGTGATTATGTACGATGCGGCGGGAGATGGCATTTGTTGTGGCTACGGAATAGGAGACTTTCTTCTTGTAAATAGTGCTGGTGATACCCTCCTTACAAACGATGGAGAGTTCACCTCTGAGACAAGCGAGTTCTTTTGCCCAAATGAAGAGGGGTGTGCCTTCACTGCAGACTTGACCACCACATCAGCATCTGCGGAAACGGTAGCCGACGGCGTCATTGAGATTAGAACAAGAGGAGGGTTCGGGCCTTTCCGCTACAGTATCGATGGAGGATTGACTTTCTTTGATAAGAATGCATTTTTTGATTTGCTACCTGGTACGTATGAATTAGTCATTCAGGATGCTTCAAATATTTGCTCGTATGAAGAGACGATTGAGATCGACTTTGAAGGCGCAACTAGTACCACAGATCTATATGCCGGAACAATAAAGATCTTCCCTAACCCAACCATTGATCAGTTGACTATAGCGATAGAAGGATCATCAAGCGCAACCAAAGTTATGCGCTTTGAGATCTATAATTCTCTTGGTCAGCTGATGGAAGCTGGAGCGCTTTCAAAGGGACAGGGGCAAGCTACTGTTTCGTTGTCTAGCTATGCTTCTGGTTCGTACATCATAAAGTGTTACGACGAGACGTTTGAGAAGCAATTTAAGGTCGTGAAGTTGTAAACGACTATTTTTAATGGTTTACCTAATCTTTAAATTAGGTTTTGATCGTTTCAGGTTGTTAATTTTTCTCTTTGCGTAAGATCTTTTCCATTTTTCGTCCTTTAGCCAATTCGTCGATAAGCTTTTCCATTTGCCTACATCGCTTGTAAGTTTCAAATTCATCTTCAATTTCTTCGATTCGATAACCACAAACGACGCCTTTGATCATGTGCGCATTTGCGTGAATCTTGGCATTTTGAAAGAATGTTCTGAAAGTCGCTTTTTCATCAATACGTGCTTGTATAGCATCTTGGTCATACCCGGTCAACCAGGTGATGACCTGGTCAAGTTCTTCTTTCGTTCTTCCATTTTTCTCCAGCCGATTTAGGTAAAGAGGATAAATGGAGCCAAAAATCATGTTCGCGACTTTTTCATTTTTTTCGGCAGTGACTTTCATAATGACTTAGTTGGTAAGAGACAGTGTGTTCGACAGCGGTAAGCTATTGGTAACAAAGCAGTTTATGGTTGTATTTGTAGACCTAAGATATAAAGTAACAAGACTTTATTGTGTTGAGGGATGGACAATGGCGTACAACGGTTACTGAGTAGTAGGTGTACCCTAGTTGCAAATAAGCTTAGGATGACAAGCCGAATTACTTAACTCTCATGGCTGCCGATTTGCTCAATTAGAACCTAAGTCGTTAAGCATAAATCCTTTTAATATGTATTGTAGTGGGTAGGTATATAGTATCCTATAGCTAGTTTTCGTTGGTGACGCTCAAAGATTTTCTTGTTTTTTGGAAGTCTAGCTGCTCTCCTAAATATTTAAAACAAAATTCCCTATACTATCAACTACCACTCACGATACTCTTCAGTTAGGTCCTCATCTTTCTCGCAATATCCCTTTAGATGGCAAACTGTGTTGATTATCTCAGCAATACTCTCGCGTTCCATAGTTTCGATCATTTCTTCATCGGCAGACTCGTTGAGGGTATTGATAGCTTCAACGGTTTGCTCAACAAGTGAGAGAGCTTCTTGCTTTGTGTCTGTATGTTCTATGTGTGTAAGGTAGCTTCTTAACACTTTGTCGAGCTGATCCACATCGGCGACATCAAATGAAGCGTCTGGTTCCATTTCTAAAAGACCTTCTCGGAGCTGTTCGAGTGTGTTTTGAATTTCTTTATTCTCTTCGAATTTCATGTTTTATTTTTATTGTCGATTAGGTTCAAGCAAATTTGCAAAGTGCAGCACTATGTAGAGTGCGTCATGACCTAGGGCGCGGAGACTAACTGACTCGGATCATACCCGTAGAAGCTTATAATAGTTAACTTGGTGTCAGTATAGGATAGTAGCTTTTGTTTTTCTTTCCGCAGGAATTGAGGTCATTGTCGAGATAAAGAAGGACGTAATTTTTTCGAAAGGAGAATGCATAAGAGCTTGAGATTCAAATTACGCCTATTCCAACATTCCCATTTGATTAATTAATTGTGGCTGGTCGTTTTTTAAGGTAAAGGTTAAGCTAGTCCATGCGGTACCTTTTAAGCCATTTAATTCAACTCCGTTGTGGGTGTTTACGATCGAAAATCGAAAGTTAGTGAGGTCTTTTTTGTCTGCTCCATCCGCAACGTTGTTTTCTCTGCTCACTCCATTCTCATCTACCCACCAAGGTTCAGGCTTTGGTGAATTAAAAGACAGCTTTTCCCACACGCATCCAGAGTTGCAGGTCATATAGACTTCCCTATCTGACTTTATAATTTCTATGTTAAAGGTTTTAAGTTTTGTCTCTGCTTCGTTTGCTTTAAACGCCAATAATGCTACAACACAATAAAGTAGGCTAGCAAGTGTTAGTTTAGATTTTAGATTCATACTACTATATTTTTTCAATGCAAGAACTAGGATTTGTTCTAAAACTAGTTAATATTTCAGAAATATGAAAAGCGGGCATACAGCAATGAGGTGAACCAATAGCTTTTGTAGGCCAGTTAGCTTTGGAAAGTAGCGGTGCTATGTTTTCATCCAGCTGCAAAGCGCTAATTATGCTTGATAACATTTCCTAGGCATCCCACATCCCAGATCCCAGATCCCCCATCCCTACTAAAACCCTTTACTCTCTCATTCATTACTGTTATATGAAAATCACCTACGTCAAGTACGAGGACATTGATCGTCAGAAGTACAACTCTTGTATTCACTACGCGCTCAATGGTAGAGCAT
>CALDTK010000263.1 GCA_937924035.1 uncultured Saprospiraceae bacterium
TGACTAACTCAAGTACTTTTCGTTTGTACTCGTCATTGTAGGTTCTGCGTTCTCTTCGGGTCTTTCGTTTTGCCATTGGGCACCTCTGCGAGCATTATCGCTCAATTTGAAGGTGTCCACCAAACTGGGGGAATTCCAGTTCTGGAGTTGGGAAATCAGCAGTTCTGAAGCAATACATTTCGCAAATGTCCAACAGCCGCGCTGTTGTCTTTCTCTCGCCTAATAGAACGACACCAGGCGGTTGGCAGGCGTTTCGCCACCACTTGGAATTCTCAGGAGATGCCAAGGAATTTTTGGTTGAATTATGTGCATCGGGCAGCTCAATCTTGTGCTTTGACAACCTCGACTTTTTTTCTGAGCATGAGAAGGCAACGGTAAAAGACCTTGTTAGGGCTACTAAAAATGTGCCAGGAGTTCGAATTATAGCGACTTGTCGAACAAGACTTGCGCTGGATGAACCAAATTGGCTTCCTGCAAACATACTTGAAGAAATAGGTCACGCTCCGGTTGTCACCATTGGAGAGCTCAGTGATCAAGAAGTAGATGAGCTCACAGCAGAGGATCCAAAGCTGGGTGCGCTTCTCAAAGACGATCATCCAGCCAAGCAAGTGGCGCGCAATCTCTTCAGACTCTCAAGACTTGTGTTGTTGAAACAGGATGAAGCTCGTCTTCGGACCGAAGTCGACCTAGTCAAACTTTGGTGGACTACTGCCGATGGCCGAAAAGATGATGCCCTCAGAGATCGCCAACGAATTTTGATTGCAATGGCAAAACATTATGTGCAATCGGATGGGCTTTTCTCCACGACTGAATATTCTGCTCGTGCACTTGATGAGCTGATTGGCAGTGAAACCATTCTGGATCATGGAAGCGATGAGGTTTCGTTCAAACATGACATTCTGCGGGAATGGGCCGTTGCTTGCCTATTCGACATTAACGTTGCTGCACTCGACGCAATCGATTTGGTACAGCCTGGTTCAAAAAGCCAGCTGAGGTCTTATGAGCTTCAAACTCAAATGGTGCTTGAAGCCAGTCGAGAGACCGACTGGGTTAATCGTCTAAGGGAGCTTTCACGTAAGAACGTCCATAGTTCGTGGTATCGGGCCGCGCTCTTAGCGATTGTTCACTCTGAAGTTTCGGATGAGCTGCTCAGTGGCATGACGGCAGAGCTTTTGGCAGAAGAAGCTGCTATTGCCAAGCAACTTGTTTCGCTTGTTGTCGCTACTGAGTCCCAGTCCTTTCGGGAGATGTTTCCACAGCTTGATGGGAAACTAGCAAAAGTCGCTGAGGGTGTAGTCGCACCTAAAAATGCTACCTGGGGTCGGTTAATAGTTTGGCTTTTGAAGTTAGATCAAATCCCAAACCAGCTTGTTCCGGCTGCTGCAAGTATAATGCGTCACTGGATGATTGGCCTTGGAGGTTGGGCGCCATTTGCTGAAGTTATTCTGACGCAGTTTTGCAATTGGCTGATTGACATCGAGACCGCAAAATATCCTAGATCGTTTCGAGATCGCCTTGAGCCCTTTGACAATCAACTGTCATCGGAGCAACTCAATAATCTTGAAGAAAACCTACGGAGATATCTGTGCGTGTTTGCAGATAAAGCGCCGGCTACTGCAGCAAAGTATCTATCGAGCACGCAGGATCGTAACTTACCTGACCATGTCATTTCGGATCTGTTAAAGACAAATGGAACATTGGCAAAGGCTGCCCCAGAAGAGCTAGCGAATTTAACAAAGAATGTACTGATCGTTAGTCAAGCCTCTAGTAAGAGACGTCGAGAAGATTACGATGAAGGAACGTCAAATTTCGATTCCAATTTTTTGCCTGCATCTCCAGCTCAAGGTCCATTCTTCGCATTGCTAACGCACTGTCCGGACGAGGGATTGAAGCTTGTGGATGATTTGGTCAATCACGTCATCGACATTCAGATTGAAAAATGGGGGGCAGACGGTGAAGTGATCATCTTGTCCTTTGACGGGGATGAGCGGGCTTTTCGGTATGTGGAATCATTCCACTGGAGCCGTAATAGCCGAAGTTACAGCGTAACTTCTGCATTGATGGCCTTGGAAGCATGGGGGCACCAACGAATAGAAAGCGGTAATAAGCCGTTGCAAGTAGCATTAGACATACTTGGGTTAAACAACCCATCTGTTGCAGTTTTGGTTGTCGCAATTGATGTGCTTCTATCCAGTGATCAAACAACTTTCTCGGACCTAATTCCCTTGCTGGCCAGCCCCGAACTGGTAGCGATGGACCGTACGCGTCCGCACATTCAGGATGCGGACGATTTCGATCTATTTGGCTTGGCATCGCTGCAAAAGGAGCCCGCCGGTGAAGTCTCCAAATCATATCTAAAACGAAAGGCATCAAGACGGATTTGCCTCGAAGAGTTTGTACCTCAATTTGCCTTTCGCGCCGGAAAGAAGATGCGAGAGACCCTTTCAAAAAGACTAAGAGAGGCATCTGACCGCTTGGGGCAGCCTGAGCTTGGCGTTACCTATGCCGATCCAAGGCTTATGGCCTTGTACCTTCGATGCCAACTTGATTTGCAGAACTATGTAAAAACGGAGACTATCGCCGCAGATGGGAAAACTGTGGAGGCGATGTTGTTCAATGCACCACCAGAGTTGGCTCGCTACGACGAGGCTCTTGAACCTTCGCGGAAAGCTTCGTCTAGAAGGTTTGAAGAAAATAGTATCGAGTGGAACTCAGGAGCTGCCGTTGAAAATTCCTCTCGTGGGTCTCCCGAGTTAGCAGCTAGCGCGTTTGAATTTGCGATACGAAAAACAACTGATGACAAACAAACTCTCGACTTCATTGCTGCGACGGCTTTACTTGTTTTGCGTGACGGTGATGCTAAGTTGAAAGCTGAGCAGGCCGGATGGGCAGTGGAAAAGCTCTCTGAACTCGGCACACAAGAAGGTGATTATCATGACGGGCCATTTTCGTTATTACGTTATAATCGAGCGGCTCTAGCGTTGACTGGTTTGTGCTGCGCTTTGACAATTCCTCTGACTGACGAACAGCTTCGACCTATTCTGAAAACTGCATCAAAACACCCGGGAGCCGTCGCACCAGGGATGCGAATTTCTCTTGAAAAACTCACCACGGTTGACCCAAGAATTCTAAAGTCGATTGTTCGAGTTGTTATTGGTGGAAGCATTTACCCCTGGAGAGACTGGAGCGACGAGTCTGCATACGAAACCAGAAAAGCGCGGTTCAGAGCAAGAATAGGTAAGACGATAGAAGCTGAAATCAATTGGCTTTTACATGGCGCGAACGAGCCTACCTGGCCGGAACTACCGCAAGTAAAACCAAAAATTCGGGATAGTATTCGTCTTGGAAAAAAGGCTTTCTTTGAAGCAAATCAGGTCAAGAGCTCTCAACCAGATGAGGCTATCCCTAACCCAGATCACCTCATTTTTGATGACAGCTCTGCTTCAAAGATTATCTTGGCGACAACACCAACCGTACGTTCTGATTGGCTTCAAGAATTCCTCGACAGTTTCTGGCCTTTCACACAAGTAAAAAATGGTGTGGATGCCGATGGCGAGCGGGTTGATCCACCACGAGAATGGAACGACTGCTATTATACGCTATTGGCTGAAGCTCTTCCGAAGTTGGAATTGCAGCAAGCTGATTCTATGTTGAACGATAGGTTGATCTCTCTCCCCAACGAAAGTTTCATTGGAGCTGTAGCCCCGTTCCTCCAGCATTTGGATGACATGACATTTGGCGACTCGAGTGTTTCCGTTGAACTGGCGGTCAGCTATCGGGAAGCGGTCGCCGAACGGATGATGATGACTTCGGAATGGCAGAGGTTAATTGGTGATACGTCCAATTCGATGTCGATTAGTTTCAGGCCAGCGATCTCAAGCCTATTTTTCAACACTGCAGATGCTTTCCAACCAACACAATCTCAGCTTCTTGAGCTCGGCATTCAGCGGCTAGATCCTGCAATCCCCTTGTTAACTAAGTGTATCATCAGTGCTCCATCGTATGCCGTTGCAGTCTTCACAATGAATCTGGTGGAGGTAGTTTTCAAAAAAAGTCACAAGCCGTTGGTGTTGGCTTTAGCGACGTCGTGCCTGACAAGTGGCATCAACGACCAAGAATTTTGGCTTGGGACCAATATGGGGGCAAAAATTTGTACCTATTTTGTTGAATTTCTGGGTACACTCGAAGATCGAGAGGATGTTGAGACGCTTGCTCGGGAACTGGATGACATCATCAGCCGTTTCATTTTGATAGGGATACCGGAGGGGCAACGACTGTATGACGTATTAAATCTGGACCGGAATTACTAGAATCGCAAAGAATTAACATGGACAGGCAAAGTAAAAAGGGCAGGCAGCTTGTTTGCCGCATGTTTTTGAGCAAGAGAAAAGTGCTACTAGGTTAAGAGTGATCAGTAGGTTGATCGTTATCGTGATTACGATGCTTAATCAGTAGAAATGTTGAACAGACGGGCAGGGTATTATACCCCGAAAGGGATTTAGACCGGTAAGCGAAAGTAAGATTGCGGCTAGCTGTATAGTACTTCGCTACAACATACACTACTGACTGTCTGACATTAACCGTCTGCTCAACAATACTGTAAGCGCTACGCTGACAGCAATGGCAAGCGGTGTAGCTGCCTGTACCAGAATTACTGCTGTCGTGCGTTCGACTGCCGCCGACTCCATCTTTGAACTGGCAACCCAGATTGCCAGTAAAAAGTTAGGGGTCAGGTGAGTTTAATAACGATCAAATATATAAAAATATATATGGCGATGTATTGCAGCCAACAGTTGGGGGATTATTCGTTGAAAGCTATAGCTAGTCATTTCTCGTTGACGCACCCGGGTAGCGCTTCGGCAGCAATAAATTCGATAAAAAAAGAACCTTGAGGGTCAGGTCTTGCAATGCCACATCTTGGGTGTCAACGGAAGTAGATTTTGACATGCAGTTTAGTAGTGCTCTAAATTAGTAGTTGTATCGCTAATAATGTAAGTGAATTAAAAGCAGAGATAGAAGC
>CALDTK010000264.1 GCA_937924035.1 uncultured Saprospiraceae bacterium
ATTAAAGCGTTCCCCGCAACTCCTGTTCTCTTTCAATCGCCTCAAAAAGCGCCTTGAAGTTTCCTTTACCAAAGCTCTTTGCGCCTCGACGCTGAATGATTTCGTAAAAGACAGTAGGGCGATCTTGTACCGGCTTGGTGAAGATTTGAAGTAGATAACCTTCATCGTCACGATCAACGAGAATATTGAGTTTACGCAGATCATCAAGATCTTCGTCAATTGCGCCAACTCGGTCAAGGAGATCATCGTAGTAAACTTCAGGAACGTAGAGGAAGTCAACACCACGATCACGAAGCTTCTGAACAGTAGTTAAAATATCGTCCGTTGCAACAGCGATGTGCTGTACCCCTGCACCTTGATAGAAATCGAGGTACTCCTCAATTTGAGACTTCTTCTTACCAGCGGCTGGTTCGTTAATTGGGAACTTGATGCGACCGTTACCATTACTCACCACCTTGCTCATAAGGGCGGTGTAATCGGTAGAAATGTCCTTGTCATCAAAAGTTACAAGTAACTGAAACCCAAGAACTTTTTCGTAAAACTCAACCCACTTATTCATGTGACCAAGCTCTACGTTACCCACACAGTGGTCGACGTACTTCAAGCCAACAGGATCGATCGGGAAAGCACTTTCTTTTGCAATAAAGCCGGGCATGAAAGGACCATCGTACGCTGAGCGTTCAACAAGAGCATGAACCGTCTCACCATACGTCATAATGCCCGACATGACGACTTTACCATGCTCATCTGAAATCTCGTACGGCTCAAAAGCAGATATTGCTCCTCGTGCGATAGCCTTCGCGTATGCATCACGGCAATCATCTACCCAAAGCGCAAGCACCTTCACGCCGTCGCCATGCTTTTGAACGTGATCAACCACAGCATGATTGGGGACTACAGCACTTGTAAGTACAAGACGAATCTTGTCCTGCTCGAGGACATAGCTCACTGTTTCACGAGAGCCCGTTTCTGGACCTCTGTAGGCTACAAGCTTATAGCCGAAGGTTGCTTGGTAATAGATCGCCGATTGCTTGGCATTGCCAACGTAAAACTCAAGGTGATCGGTTCCGTTGATTGGAAACGTGTCAAGTGCTTCTGTCGGAGCAGCTGCAGTTGCGGTAGTAGACATGATTAATTTCTTTAGTAGGGTCGGCCTAAAGTTAGGAAGCCTACCCTACTGCTAATCGGATTTTCTTTTCAGAAATGGCTAACCACCTGATTACAGTGGGAGAATTAAGGTGAATCGGGTAGTTTTTCATTCAGACTTCTCCTGTCTTCACTGAAACTGAAGTATTAAGCATCTTCAAAAGCAAGTAATTTAGGATTTCGCTTCTAAAAAAGGAAACTCCTTGCTCTCCTGCTAATACAGCGTCCGCCACCCATTTGCAATATTAATGAAGAAAATTGCCAGCTTTCGCCAAAACGATCCACGATTGACTGTAAAATGAACCACGGTCATACCCCTAGAGCGGCATGCGGGTTTGCAGAAAGGAGACCAGCCCTAACCTCACAAGTTTGCTCTTCAATATCGCAAACTAGATGCATTGAAATTGCCGCATTGGGGCAAAACGTCGGCCCGACAGTCATGAGGTAAATCTGGGAACTCCCGAATGCGACGACTGCCATGAAGTCATTAACAGGTCTGACCTCACCTGTAGGAAAAAGATTTACTTATAATCCACTCGTTTCTATATGGGAATTAGTAAGCCATAAACAAGGATTTATTGAATTCATCTCTAACGAAACGCTTAGTAGAAGAGTTGGGTAGGCATCCGAAAGTTGAAGCCAATAGGTTTAAAGATTTGCATACCATAAACAGGTTAATAGTAATAATTCATTTTACGTAGTCTTCTTAGACTACATGGTCAATTACAAAGTCAAAAGAACCAACTACTAAATCTCTGAATCTGCGGAGAATCAGGATTCTAATTTGATCGCTCAACAGATAATTCGGAAACTCTAAAAACCCTTTTTATCTGAAATTATTCACTTCAAAATCAACTCAATTGTGAACTTCTTTTCTACCCGCCATTCGACAACATTCGTGTTGTTTCTCTTTTTTTTAACTACCCTAGGATTTCAGCTACATGGCCAACAAGTCGTACTAGCCACTGAAGATTTTGATGGTGGAGGTATAGGATATACCACTACATCCGAATTCAATAGTGGAACGGGTAATAATCATTTTAATGATACTGACGGAACTGACATTAGTAATGTTAGTGGACCCTATAGTTTTGAGGGTGGAGGCAATGTATTTTGGGCAGCCGAAAATGTTGATGATCCAGCAGGTAACGGTGCTAGCGAACAGTGGCTCGTCACCAATAATTTTCCCATTTCTGGATACGAAGGCATAGAGGTATGTATTGACATGGCTGCAGGCAATAATGGCCTTGGAAATCTTGGGACGTACGATCAAAGTGACTATGTATTCGTTCAATACAATACCGATATACAACCGCTATACAGAGATGCTATTAGTTTTAGATGGAGTCCAAATCCTTTCGACCCAAATGATTTATTTAATCAGCCGCTACATCACGATGTGAATAGAGATGGCGACGGGAGTGATGGTGTACAAATCACCACCACAGCGCAAAATTTCTGCTATATAATTCCAAATATCCATACTATTGATGTTAGTGCTACAATGATGTCTATCAGGTTACTTGTACGAATGGATGCTAATAGCGAAGAAATTGCTTTTGACAACATTTCGGTTTCAGGAATTCTTGCCGCAGATACTGAGCCACCTACTTCAACTTGTAATGATCCAATAGCTGTTAATGCAGATTTTTGCCCCATTGGAATCGGCCCAGGAACCCCAAATGGTGGTTGGGGCAATATTCCAGCAAGCGGAGTTATTTCACTCCAGGTCGGACCAGTTCATCAGGTTGATCTCAATTGCCTGATGGATAATGTATCACCTATTGGTGACTTACAAATTAGATTAGCTTCTGCTCAATATATTGGAACCCCGACATCATGCAATAGAGTAATCGAGTCAGTCTACGATATCAGAGATGCGGCAGGTAACATTGCGCCTAGTCTGGTTAGGGTTCATTACACGCTGGAAAATAATGATCCAATAACTCAAATTCCATCACCAGGAATTACGTGTGGTGAAACCTTTACGATGCAGTCTGAAAATGACTATATATACATTGTAGAGCCACCAACAGTCGGAAGTGGGACTGCATATAACTGCTGGTCAGGTATTAGATTCCAAACTCCTACTTTCGAAACACCTTGTGGTGATTTCACGGATTTTGCGATAAAGTTCTCAGCAGAGAGTACTCCTCCACCCATCCAGCTACCTACAGATCAGTTCTTTGGTGGTACGAGTGGAAACCCTGTTCCATCTTTTCCATATGTACTACCAGCTCCATCCATAGCATTTTATGGAAGTGCTACAACATGCTCTGCCACAACAAGAGTTACGTATGAACTTACCGATGAGTGCGGTAAAGTATTTACCTGTTTTTTCCTAATGGAAGTAGAAGACAGTCAAGATCCTCAACCAAATTGTAATAACATTTCGGTCAGCTTGCCTGGATCAACACCATATACGCTAACTCAAGCAGACATAGATGCGATTGGAGCGGGTACTACTGACAATTGCGGCATTGACCCAACGAGCATTACGGTAACACCTAATACGTTTACTGCGGCAGATGCTGGCGATAATACAGTAACCTATGAGGTTTCCGACAACTGTGGCAATACGGCAACGTGCTCTGCAATTGTCTCTGTTGTTTGTGAGTTGAACGTTGACTGTTCCAACATTATAGATCAAGATCTTGAGTGCCGAACAGATTTACCGCCAGTAGACTTTGATCTACCCATCATTGTTGACTCCTGCGGAATTGTCGTACAATCTGCACTCACTATTATCCCTGGCAACTCCGGCTGCCCTGGTGATGAAGTCATTATTCCAAGAACGTATTTCATACAAGATGCTGCTGGTAACATGGAGCAATGCGAGCAAACTTTCACAATAGAAAGTACTATTCCTCCAACAATTACTTGTCCCATAAACCTCACACTTGCTTGTGGTCAGGATACTAGTCCTGCAAACACCGGAATGGCTACAGGAACGGCTAGCTGTGGCAACTTTGCCTTGAATATCACCTTTGAGGATGCGTCAACGCAAACAACGACCGGGTGCAATCAATTTGATTACACGATAACGCGCACTTGGAAAGCTACAGATGACTGTGGAAGAGAAACAACCTGTGATCAACTCATTACAGTTCAAGATAACGATGCGCCCGTTGTTTCGTGCTCAGAGATAACGAATACATTTAGTCGATGTGCAGGCTCTATTTTCCCGAACACACCTAGTGGTTCTTGGTTTCCCGTACCATCGTCGGGCACTTTCCTGACCGCGGTAGGAGGATCGTCTATCACTACAGTCGACCTCAACGGTTGTGTCGTTGACAATTGCAGTGACTTCGCAGACATGGAATGGGAGCTCGTAAGTTCGTACGAAGAAAACAGAACATCATGCTCTGTGGATATCATAAATGAGCTTGGAATTAGAGATGCCTGTGGAAATGAAGCTGCAACTACAATCATTGTGCGAAGCACAATTGTAGATGACGAAGCTCCAGTTGTTACTTGCGCAGACTTCACTACAACATCAACAGGATGTTCATCTGGATTAGGAGCAAATACTCCGAACGGCGTTTGGATTCCTGTTGGCAGCGATGGTGGTTTCACAGCTGCCTCTGGTGGATCTTTTTCTATACCCGTTGACCTCACTTCATGCGTATCTGACAATTGCACAGATTTAGCTGATATAGAATTCACGCTTCATAGTTCTTATGAAGAGAATAGAACGAGCTGCCAAGTGACCTTGGTAAATGAATTCTCGATAAGAGACGCATGCGGAACTATTGCCGCAGACCGAGTCATTACTCGAATTACAATTGTAGACGATGAGGCGCCAAGTGTTACTTGTTCAGACTTTGCAGCTACGATGACAGGATGTCCTGCGCCACTAGGTCCAAATACTCCAACTGGTTCTTGGTTCCGAGTGGGGACTGATGGAGGATTCACGGCTGTGTCAGGAGGAAGTTTCTCTATCCCAGTCGACCTCACCACGTGCCTAACCGACAACTGCTCAGATCTTGCAGACCTCGAACTTTCACTTCATAGTTCTTACGAGGAAAACAGAACTTCTTGCGCTGTAACCTTAGTCAATGAATTCTCAGTGCGAGATGAATGCGGCAATGTTTCTGCAGACAGAGTCATTACTCGAATCACTATTCAAGATGATGAAGCACCTGTGGTTACTTGTACAGAATTCTCAGAGACCTTCAATCGCTGCCCTGATAGTGTATTCCCCAATACACCAAGTGGTAATTGGCAAAACGTGCCCGCCGGCGGAATAGTACTAACTGCTATTGGAGGAAGTTCAATAGGAACGCTAGACTTAAACTGCATATCGGATAATTGTAGTGCCATTGGTGAACTACAAATTAGACTGACAAGATCATTCGAAGAAAATCGTGTTCCTGGGTGTTCAGTTGATATCTTAAATGAGTATGAAGCCCGTGATGCTTGCGGAAATATATCTCCAGATTTAATTCTCTTTAGAGGACAATTGAGATTTGACGGACCACCACCTGTGCTCACCGCTCCAATTGCATTCCCACTAGAGTGCGGCATGTCAGCTGATCCATCCGTAACGGGTATAGCAACTGCAACTTCTGGTTGTGGATCTCCAGTAGTTACTTACTCTGACCAATCAGCAGCAGGTCCTTGTGGCCTTTCTGAAATCATTACACGTACTTGGCTAGCCACTGATGGTTGCGGTAAAACGAGTGATGCAACTCAGCTCATCGTGATCACAGATAATACACCACCAGTAATTACAACTGCACCAGATGTAACGGTCAATTGTGATGACGACACAACTCCGACCGGTACTGGTATGCCTACTGCAACAGATGCATGTTCAGCAGGACTACCAACTATTACTTTCGCTGATGATGTACGACCAGGAACGTGTCCAGGAAACTATATTATTCGACGTACATGGACCGCAACCGATGAGTGCAATAATTCAGATTCATACCTTCAAATAGTTACTGTTCAGGACATTGAAGGACCTGTTTTTGCCCAAGCTGTAGGCACACTGAATGCAAGTTTCTTAAACGATGCATTCGACCTAACCTATGGATCAGGAACTTGCGTCACAGCACTTGACCTCACTGGCTTAGAAGCTGCTATCAATGCGGCCCTAACCGCTGGCGCAACAGGCTCTATCGGAATAGTTTTCCCTACGCCAAGCGATGCATGTAGTGATCCAATTGTGACGACAGCCGTTGCTGTTCTGAATGTTCGTTCGTCCGCTTGTAGAGCTGTGATTGATGTAACGTATACATCTACTGACGCATGCGGTAATAGCTCTGACTACCTACAACAAATAGAAGTCAATGATCGATTAGCACCTACTATTTCTATCCCTGTAGCAGACCTTATTGTTGAGTGCGATATGCCTACCGATGTAGCAGCAACAGGCACACCAACATTTGTAGATGAATGCCCTGCAGCTATCGTAGCTGTTACACATGCAGACGTTGAAGTAGCCGATCCAACCTGCCCGAACGGGAAGACGATCACTAGAACCTTTACAGCCGAAGACCCTTGTGGCAATACTTCGAGCGTTGTTCAGATCATTACAGTTGTTGATACTGAAGCACCTGTGTATACTTCATTCCCACGTGACACAACGGTAGAGTGCTCAACCTTAGCTGGTATGAGAAACAATGCTACCAATGCAAAGTCCGTAGCTGATGCACAAGGATTCCCAGCCGTAGAAGACAATTGCTCTACTGGCTTATCAGCTCCGTTTACAGACGTCTTTACACTCTCAACGAATTGTCCTACCGTGGGTATCTATGAGCGAATATTTGCTCCAATAGATGACGGTTGTGGCAACATACTTCCTGCGCGAACTTTAACGATTACAATTATTGACACTCTCGCACCAGTATTTACATCAATTCCACTTGGAGGAGATTTTGATTGCACTGTAGGTATTCCACCTGTCGGCACAGCAACAGCTGTTGATTGTGATCCAAATGTGGTGGTTACTGAAGTAGATGATGAAACGATTGTTGGGGTAAACCAAGTGGTCAGTATCACTGAGCGTACCATTACGGCACGCGACTTCTGCGGCAATGAAACCACGCAAGTCGAGACGTATCGTGTTCTTGATCAAGTTGGACCATTCTTGCTTAGCTGTCCTGACAATTTGGGGCCAATCGTAGCAAGACCGGACGATCGTGCTCAAGTAAACTTTGCTTCACCTGTCTTTGATGACAACTGTAGTTTTAGCGTAAGCGGAACACACGTCAGCGGACAGGACTTCCCTGTTGGAATAACTCAAGTTGTATTCACAGCCGTGGACGGCGGAGGGAATATTACCATCTGCGAATTTGAAATTGAAGTTGTAAAAGCGTTGAATTTAACTTGCTTGGATCAAAACATTAGTATTGATGCTCCCGCAGACCTCACTAGGAGCGACATCAACTTCCCGTATGCTGCCACTGATTGTAGTGCTTGTCCGCAAGGAGAATCTCTCCCGAGCCTAGATTACTTAGGATACTTCCGCGGTCATCGATACTATGTTAGCGCTCCTGGAGATACACGCTCTTGGACTGAAGCTCAACGTCATGCGGTAAGCCTTGGAGGTCGCTTGGTAGAAGTGAATTCAGCTGAAGAGAACTTGTTCCTACAGCGCGAACTTCCATACGACCAAGCCTTGATAGGCCACTACACAGGACCTCGTTCTTCAACCTGGACAGGAACCTTCTCTCCAGTGATCTTCGAAAACTGGGCTCTAGGATTCCCAATAACAGGCACCAACGAGTTCTTTGCAATGCTCCAGTCTGCTGACGGAACGCATACCAATGCAAACCACAGTGAGCAACCATACATCATCGAATTCCCTTGCGTTGAAATCGAGGTGATCGATATGCCATCTGATAGTCTTTTTGACCGTGGTACACACTGCATTGTTTATGCGGCAGAAGACTTATGCGGAAATCGTGATACCTGTCACTACACGTTCGGGGTCAACACTTTTGATGTAGTCTATTGTGCACCTACAGGCGATAACATCACACAAGAGGAGGATTACTTCATCACTAATGTTTCTATTGGAGCTTTCGCCAAAACACTTGATGCGTCTGACCTCTACATCCAAACGCGCGACACCGTAGAGTTAGATGAAGATATCGCTACTAACATTTCATTAAGTGCGGAGACGAGTGGCATGGAAGGAGCTTCGTTCCCAGCATACTGGCGCGTATGGGTCGATGCGAATGGCGATGGTGATTTTTACGAAGCTGGAGAAATGATTTATGAGGCATGGGGCGATGCAACCCATACTGGGTCGATCATGCTTCCTTCAAGTCTGTCAACTGTGAATCCTGCTCGCATCCGAGTGGCATTCTCTCGCTTCGCTTACCCTGAACCTTGTGGTGATAATCCGTTTGGCGCAGTTGTAGATTTCAGTTTGAAGTCTAATTCTACCGTTGCCCCTCGACTAGCTCTGCGGGGTATGCGAGGACAAGGAATGCATACGCTCACCACAACAAGTGTTGAAGATCCACAAGTAGACATGTACATGATGCTTAGAGGTGCAAGCGCTGACGATCTCACTAAGATCGACTTTTGGCAAGCTACCTTTGGTAACAATGAACTTCGTGAATATGAAACAGAGGATCTTGATCCTATGCCTTCAGCATACTATCAAGCTGTAGCTCTCGATGATCGAGGCTTCATTATTCGCTCGAGTAATGTTATTCAATTGACCATGCCGACTAGGCGGGATCCTGTCAAAGTTTTCCCTAATCCTGCTGTCCATGAAGTCTACGTAGACTTTGGTCATATTGACGAGGATACCTCTATCGAGCCGAAAGATGGAAAAGGTGAGATCATCTTATTTGATCCACTTGGACGTATGATTCAAACCCAAGCATTTGAACTTGGTGTGAAGCGAATAAGAGTTCAACTTCCCGATCTCGTCTCAGGGTTTTACACGCTGCGCGTAACACGACCGAACAAGCAAGCGAAAAATGTTCGCATAATGATCGATCAATCGGCGGAGATTAGAACCCCTCGGGCATAACCTTTCACACTCCACATTAAAAAGCCTCAACTACGCAAGTAGTTGGGGCTTTTTTTATCCGATCTATGCCCAGCAAATAATTTATTCCTCGTTGATAGAAATAACTACTCGTGTACCCGATGCAATATTTTGCTTATCGAATAAATCAATGACTTCTAAGCTCGCACTAAACCCGTGTAACTCTTTTAGCATTGCAATACGTTCGGCAGTAATTTCCATACCAAGACTCTTACTCCGATTTGGCATATTCGCTTTACGGCTTTCAGAAGCCTTTCGGCCAATACCATTATCCTCGACAAGAATTTGAATTTCCCCACTTGCATGTTTTCCTACATGAATTCGGACATAAGCATCACGCTCTTCTAACGGAAGCAGTCCATGCCAGATTGAATTTTCTACAAAGGGCTGAATAAGTGTGGGAGGCACTTGAATCTTATTTACATCAATTTCAGGATCAGAAGATATAGAGTAAGAGAACTTATTATCAAAACGCATACTCTCCATTTCGACATAGTAGTCTAGTGTCTCTAACTCTCTAGACAGCGGTATAAGGCTAGCTTTAGAATTCTCAAGAACACGTCGTATTAGACGTGCAAATTTTGACAGGTAATCCGCAGCTTCATGACGTTTGTTATCTATAACAAAGCTCTTAATTGAATTCAATCCGTTAAACAAAAAATGAGGATTCATTTGTGCTCTAAGAGCCTTCATTTCAACGTCAATCAGTCTACGGTTATAAGCCCTTTCAATTTTAACTTCGCGCTCCTTAGTCAACATTGCAACTGCGAAGGCAAAACAAAGTGCCATACCAACTATTCCAGCCTCAATGATATAATCAAATACTGGCCAAATAATATTCAAATACCATCTAACCGGACCGATATCTGCATAAGGTAAAATATAGGCCTGTGTTGTCACTATCATTACACCTACAACAAGCGACAGATTCCCATACATAAAAGCACGTGTTACGGAATCTTTATTTGCACGATAGTGAGCTATCACAACCCAGGAAAACGAAAATAAAGTTAGCATTAAGAGTATCCGAAAAGACTCTGGGACGAAAGAAGCTACCTCTTGTGACCAAAGCTTTTCGGCAAACAATGCGAGAATCAAATATGCCGCAACTTCCCCTAATTTTACTTTAAATAAAACGCCTAGAACTCGATCACGATGAGCAACAAAATCAACGGCCCTTAACGTGAGACGTGCAAACCGGAAAAACCCCAACAAGCCTAAAGAACCTGAAACAAAAAGCCACAACTCGGATACTCGAAAATTCGAAAAAACTGCATGTAGCATAAAGTCATCATATAAAATGTATGACATGAGACCGAGCAGCATAAAACAATAAGTGATACCAAGTTCTGACCGGTAAACCACCCATTGTGTGAGTTGATAAAAGAAAAGAAGCAATAGACCTCCAAGTATTAATCCACTAAATACAAGATGCAGCCTTGCATCTTGATCAACAATCGCCTCTGGAAGAAGAGTAATCTCTAGTTTATCGTTTGTACCATACAGAGATTGCCCTCTGGGATTAGCATACCGAAAGAGGAGTTCATAATCCGAGCCGTAGATATTACTAAGCGGAGTGATGTTTAGATATGACTTAGACCAAATATGCGGATAAGCTCTTTGATTTAAAGGCAAATCATTTCCCATTAAAGTTGAGTCAACAACTACACCATCTACGATTACGTACATTGAATTAAAGCCATGATGGCCTGCCTCAACCATCCAATTATCATTCGTTTTGGTGAAAGCTAACGTATCTGACCGAGGTGACCTATGCTTGAGCTTTACCTTGAGCCAATAGCATCCACGCGTATCTGAAGGAAAAAAGTCTTGATCGGCCTCTGACCACTCCCCCTTGATGGCCATCCGAATAGATGTTGAGCAACTGGAAGTTGGCAGGATGAACAGTTGGTCGCTCTTGATAACGACCTCATTTTTAACGGTCGGATATGCATCAATGTAGGTAACACTTTGACCAACTAAATTTAACGTAGTACATAGAAACAGCATGCTCCCAAAAGCAGGCAAACTTCTGAGAATCGGTAAAAGCCATTTACTGTGCCGAGACAATTGCACAGTTTGAAGGTAGTTTTTTACTCGAGAACGTGTATCACTCAATACCGATTTGAATGAGATATGCTACTTAAACAATGCTTTCGCAGCATTCAAGGCAGTCAATTGAAGTAATACATCGCCTGCTGCATTCGCATGTGCGAGGACGTGTCCTCCCCACAGCATGCCCATATAGTTTGCTGTCAACTGGAGGCTTTGAATGAGTGGTTCGGCTTCTTTTTTCTCAGACCCTGCCATCGACGTTGTTAAAAACAGATACCTCCCTTTCATTTTAGCTCGAAACTCAAGACCTGGCACACGCATCCAATGAGACCAATGGTCGAGATAAAGCTTTGCGGGCGCTGGCAGACTATACCAATACACAGGACAGGCAAAAACGATAACATCCGCAGCAAGTGTAGCATCCAATAAGGTTTTCGCATTGCCCATTGGCATTTCATAAGAAACCTCCTCTTCATGTCGGAAATCCTGAAAAGCATCAAGGGGGTAATCGCTAAGCTTCAGCCATGTCTGAGTTACACCCGAAGGAAGATTCTTTGCGGCCTCTCGCGCTAGGATTTCTGAATTACCGTCTTGACGAGAACTTCCGAGTAAGAAAAGTATGGATGTCATAATTAAAGTAAAAATGATTGAAAATCCCGACATTGGCTCAATGTCAATTATCGCACACCTTGCAATCTACTGCACTGACCTTGAGGTTATGCGCGAGTATTACATAAAGTACTTTGGTGCCGTCTCCAATGGTCGCTACACGAACGTAAAAAAGGGTTTCAACTCATACTTCTTAAGTTTTGGCGAAAGCCCAATGCGTCTAGAACTCATGACTAGACAAGACATATATGAGAAGGGAGTCAATCAAAATGCTGAGCGCTTAGGCCTAACTCATTTTGCCATGCAACTTGAATCAAAACAAGCTGTAGATGAGCTAACGAATCGGCTGCGCACGGATGGATTCGAAATTGCAGGAGAACCGAGAACAACAGGTGATGGATATTACGAAAGTGTCGTACTAGATCCTGAAGGCAACCGAATTGAAATTGTGGGCTAATTTTTTCTGTTCGCATTAAACCTCTAATCTAGTTTTTCGTATAAAAAACATGAAGTCTCTATGCCATACCCTAATTCTTCTCGCCACAATAGGAATTATTGGTGTTCTAAATGCACAGTCTCTTTATTTCCCGCCTCTTGATGGAGATAGCTGGGAAACCATGTTTGCAACTGAGGCAGGCTACTGCGATACCGATTTCAATAGCCTAGATTCACTACTTGAGGCAGCCAACTCGAAGGCCTTTATCTTATTGAAGGACGGGAAAATCGTACACGAGCAGTATTTCGATTCCTTTACGAAAGACAGCTTATGGGTTTGGAACTCTGCAAGCAAAACCTTGACTGCGGCGCTCGTCGGTATTGCAGTCCAGGAGGGTCAACTCGACATCAATGATATGACTTCAGTCTACCTAGGAACGGGATGGACATCAGCGCCTCAAGAGAAAGAAGACAAGATTACAATCTGGCATCAGCTTACAATGACAAGCGGGTTGGACTATGCTACTGGTGACCCGTACTGCACTGAGCCGTCCTGTTTAATCTACCTTGCAGATGCAGGCACGAGATGGTCGTATCACAACGGCCCTTACACACTTTTGGACAACGTACTACTCTCAGCAACTGGTCAAAGTTTAAATACTTTATTCAGAACAAAAATTAGAGATAAAACTGGAATTACTGGCCTATTTTTTCGCATTGGATACAATAATGCATTTCTTAGTAAACCTCGTAGTATGGCACGATTTGGATTACTAACGCTCAACAAAGGAATGTGGGACGGAACGCCGATTCTTTCCGATACTGCTTATATCAGACAGTCAACTACTACTTCTCAATCGCTCAATCCTTCTTATGGATACTTATGGTGGTTAAACGGCAAGTCCACGTATCGCTTACCTGGATCTCAAGTCAACTTTCCTGGACCGATATCACCTTCAGCACCTAGTGATGCAGTAGCAGCAATAGGTAAGGATGGCCAGATCATTTGTGTCATTCCAAGTACGAATGAAGTTTGGATACGTATGGGCAATAAGCCAGAAGGTGCTAGTCAGTTAGTTGCAAGCGTGCTTTTTGAAGACATTTCTAAAGCAATTAAAAATGAACGCTGCACATCTAGCCCAACAGCTCAGCCTTCGCCAAAACCTACTTTTCGCATCCAAACTAATCCTGTGGGTGATCAACTTCAGTTAGCAGAGACGGAAAGCTTGGCTCGTGTCGAAATCATCGATACGAATGGACGCAGAATGCTTGCGAAAGAAGGAAACTTGCCGAACTACATTGATGTAAGCCACCTTGCAAACGGTACCTACACCGTTATCGGTTGGTCATCAAATGGCGATGGAATTGCGAAACGTTTTCTGAAGGTTTTGAACTAAAAATTTAATGCTCTTAAGGAGAATTTGAAGTCAATTATTGAGGGCCGTTGACTTTATTTACACCCGTCTACTTATAGAAATTCAATGATAACAAACAACGACGCTTATAGAGCCGCCGTAGCCGAGTTAGAACGAACAATAGCTATCCTTGAAAAAACAGGAGGCATTCAAGGTTATGGCGCTCTACCTTCAGGATTTATAGAAACAACAGAAGGCGTAGGTAAAGCGACCTTTCAAATTGAGATTGAAGGCAAGAAGAAAAATATGTCCGTTAAGGTTCACCTGTCAAAAGAACCTGAAGGAGATTGGACAGTACATAAATTGAAATATAAATAGCTTCGAACTACTCAGTGGCTCCTAAAGCCGGATGCACATTTTTCTTCCCCTTCTTAAATCGATTGATGAAAGTGCAATGTTGACAGAAATCTTCAACGAGCACTCCATTCATAAAGCCCTCTCGCATTTTAGTGAAACGCTCGCTTTCCAGAATACTCCTCAACGTTTGCTCTTTTGCATTGCCCAAATTGATGACTGCATTTTTATCAAGGCAACATGGTACAACTGAACCATCAGCATGAATACCAATATGATTCACTGCTCCGTGACAACGCCCCTGGGTTCCTTGATGAGGCAAAAGAAAACTAGGCCACTCAAATCGAGAATCGAAATGTAAATAGAGACGATTCCAAATACGCTTTGACTTTATGCCTCCAACCTCAACTGATCGATTAATTTCTAGATCAAATTCGCTTTCTATTAATTGAAATATTTCTTCGTTATCTGAGGCATTACTTTGTTGATTCCACAATCTATAGTTGACATACATTTCTGGCTTGACTACGTGCGCCAACTTCGCAAAGGCAAATATTGGATCAATGTAGGGATGAATGTCACGCGTCGGAAAATTATCACGAAAAGCTTGCAAGGAAAAATTCACTTGACGCACACACTTTGAATTTACGATCGCCTCTGCGTATCGATCTATTAAGATACCATTGGTCGTCAGGTCTATTTGAGTTTCGTACTTCTCACAGAGGTGCAGGATTTCTAAAAACTTTGGATGCGCGAGTGGCTCACCCATAAGGTGTAAACAGACGATTTCCGTGAGTGGTGCCACCTGCATAAGTACTTCCTCAAACTCACTTACATCCATAAGCTTATTATCCTTCTCCACGATCGGACAGAAGGAACACTGCACATTGCAGATGTTAGAGATTTCGAGATAGACTCGTTTGAACATGGTCGGGACGTGAGATCTAGGACGTGAGATGTGGGATCTAATGTGCGAGGCAAACATACCTACTTGGAATCGTATACCTACGAAAAAGGTACGTTTGTCGATTGTCAAGAATACGTCAGTATGATTGCCCGTTACTTCCGTATATGAACGCCTTACTCAGCTCCTTTTCTGACGCATGGACCAGTCTCAGATCCAATTTTCTTCAGACGTTTCTTTCAATGCTAGGCATCATCATAGGTGTAGGCGCACTGGTGGCCATGCTGTCATTAATAGATGGTTTAGAACAGCTGGCGCGCGATCAGATTGCTGGGAAAACGTCAATGGAGAACATGTCCATCTCGGTCAGTACACATCGTAGAGTTGATGACATACGCGTAAAAAGAGACTCAGTGGCAGTCTTCTCAAAAGACTTGATGGACGACCTCTTAACTGAACTCCCACAAGAGGCTACTGCCCAGTTAAGCGTAGGTGGGTCTGCACTTGGAGCCACGCGCGACACCCAGCAACTAGGCATCACCTATCGAGCTGTAACCTTCCCAGTAATAGATAAGACTTTTGATTTAGTCGCCGGTCGGTGGCCAGACTCAGCAGCACAGCAAGCGAACTCTACGACGGTTGTTGAAGCACTTGTTAATCACAAGCTTGCGCTAAAACTTATCTCACCCGACACAAACGCAGCAGCCGCATTAGGCAGCACATTCCAACTCCTAGGAGGGACACTCAGGGTTGTAGGCGTTGCAGAAAAAAGCGACAAAATTGATGTTAACGGCACCTTGTTCGGCTACAACCAACTACCAGCACTTCCTGACGCAAAACTTGGATCTGGCCAAATGGTCTTATCCTTTGCTTCGGTTGAAGACGTGCTCCCTGCTAAGGAATACATTGAGCCTTGGATGGAGAATCGATTTGCTGGAATTGAAGATCCTGTGCGTATAGACACACACACAAATTACCTAGAAGCAATGCAAGAAGGGTTTCTAGTCTTTCGCCTAGTCATGGGTTTTCTCATCGGTATTGCTGTTGTAGTAGGGGGTGTCGGCATTATGAATGTATTGGTCATGTCTGTCGTAGAACGCACCTCAGAAATAGGAATTCGAAAAGCAATTGGCGCAGATCGGAAATCTATCATTGTTCAATTCCTTTCAGAGGCGATTGCACTATCTGTAATAGGTAGTGTATTTGGTACCATACTAGGTGTATGTGTTGCCTTACTGGGCGCTCCTATTGTTTCTATGTTTTCAAACGAAATAGAGTTTTCAGCTATTTTCACGTTGAATACACTTCTAATCGTCGGATTAGTTGCGATTGGTATCGGCTGCCTATTTGGTACATATCCAGCTTTACGAGCAAGTCGACTCGACCCTGTAAGCGCAATACGGCGGCTTTAAACCAAGAATATGAAAGCAAAGTCTATCCGACCGTTTATAGGATCGAAAGATTATGAGACTTCAAGAAAGTTCTATCGTGCTTGGGGTTTTAGCGAAAGCGAACTAGGCGAACAGATGTCAGTATTTATGCTTGACGACCAAGCCTTTTATCTGCAGAACTACTACAAAAGAAGTTGGATAGACAACACGATGCTCTTTCTCGAGGTTACCCATCTAACTTCCCATCATGCTCAAACAGTTTCTCTAGACTTACCAAGTCAATTTAAAGGAGTCCGAGTATCGGAGATTAAAGTCTTAGACTGGGGAAGGGAATATTTCGTTCACGATCCTTCCGGCATCCTGTGGCACGTTGGTCAGTTCAATACAGTATAGTAATCAATACTTCCAAAATACGCCAAGGTTTAGTTGGTCGCGCCCACCCACATTAAAGTACTGATTGAGGTATCCTAATTCAACAGAAAATGAATCGGTAACTTTATAGCCGAGCCCTCCATACAAACGGTTTCGATCAAACTTATTCCCACTAGTATTGATAAAGAGCTCATCATAAGCGACTAGGTACAGCGTCTTTGCAATAAGTGATGGTTTTGTAAGAGCAAATTTTGCGTTAAGCATATATCGAAAGCGCACACGAAAATCTCTTTCAACCCATCGCTCTTCAATTCGATATCGATGCATAAAGGAGAATCTTCCAAAGGACTGCTTCGATACAAACTGCTGATAGATACGATGCTCACTGACATCTACTTTCTCATCCGAAGCCCCCAAATAATTTTGGCTTAAAATGTAGCCATAACCAATGAGGAGATTATTATTATTCTCAGCAAGGTTATAGCCAAGCCCAGCACGTAATAGCAGTTGCTCTAGATCTCCAGCTACGTTATAATTTCGATATTGCACTTCGTGATGGAGGTTAAAATTCTTTGGTAGCTTCTTATTCCCGAAGTACATTAACCAATTACCGAAATCGCTAGACTGGGTGAATCCGATAGAGGATGAAAAAAACAGTGCTACAACAAGCGAGAGGACATACTTTCTCATTGTGCATAGTTATCTCTTTTTTTCAAATATTCTGCAACCAAATAACGTCTCCATTTTGCATAAAATAGTAAAAATAGCAGCGATAAGATTTACAAACACCTCATTTACTTAATATTAGTCATTCAATACTTTTCAACATGAATTGAGAACAACATGCAAAATAAGGGTCTAAGCTTTGTATAACTACAAAACCGGCACAACCAATTCAGATTGCACCGGCTAGATTTATAGCATAAAAACCCTAATTTCTCAGTTCAGGTGTTTTTGACAATATTGCCTCACCTCCTTGAAGTCTGATTTTAGTAGTACCTGTTGAGATAGACTGTACAGCAAGAGTAAAGTCTCCTTTATAGAAGATTCCTCCGTCAGGTTGGGTGACTGAAAAAAGGGTGTTACCTGCTTCAGCGATGGTTGCAACATTGGCATTATTAAGCTGAAGCACTGTATCACCAACAGCTCTGCCATTAATCAAAAGTTGTCCACCTTCATGAATTTTTATTGCCAACGTATGGGTTGGAGGACTGCTTGGAACGCTTGTCGCAGTTTGTGTGAAAACAACACTACAAGTAAGAAGGAATGAAGAAAGAATTGAGACTGACATAGTCAATATTTTAAAGTACTCATTTTCAATGAGCGAGTTTAGGTTTAGCGTGGCAGTACTCCATCAAGGGATCAATAAGTAACCACCACTGGGGTTCGTAAACAAAGACGATTCAAGGGGCCAACCGTTGCAGCAATACGAGATGAGTTCGACAAATTGATCAGTTCCTTAGATGGAACAGGTCATGCATTACGACGAATGCTTAGCAATAAGTATATCTTAGTTCTGTGAAAATATTGCTCTCTTCTATTGGCACTCGTGGCGACATGGAACCCTTCCTGGCGGTTGGTCTGTTACTTAAGCTAAGAGGTCACGATGTGGTCTGCACCATGCCTGAGCAATTTGGTACTCTTGTTGAGGAGACGGGGCTGCGCTTTAAGTCGATTGGTCCTGAGTTTGTAAATATGCTTGATAGCGAAGATGGCAAGAAAGCAATGGGAGGCGGCGGCGGATCAAGCCTTCAAAAACTCTTTGCGATGGTCCGCTTAGCACGTCTTGGCCCAATCGTGAATCGAAAAATGATCGAACGGCAGCGCTCCGTTTTTGAGGAGGAGAAGCCCGACCGTATCGTGTGCAATGGAAAGTCCACCTATCCCTTCATTTATCAGATTGAAGGACGACACTTAGGAGTTCAGCGCCCAGCGCCCATAGTATTGCTCCCTATTCCGTACATGCACTATGTAAAGGGACACGCTCACCTTGTGTTCAATCGAAATCTAGGGAGCATACTCAATAAGCTAACGTTCAAGCTCACCAACTTTGGACTGATACAATCGGTCATGAGTTCTATTCAAGCGCTCAACCTTGCGTGCCGCATCAAACGAAGAGAAGTAAAAGATGCGCTTTTTCAAGCGAAAACTATTTATACGATATCCCCTACTCTATTTCCACGCCCTAGTGAATGGCCATCTCATCTTCAAGTACTTGGATATCATGAAAGAACAGCAGACACAAACTGGACGCCTCTAAAAGAATTAGAAGATTTCCTATCTAAATCTGAGAAGACGGTATTCATTACGTTTGGAAGCATGACCAATCCAGCACCAGAGGCTGTAACACGTCTTTTCATGACAGCATGCGAGCAACATGGTATTCAAGCGATTTTCAATACAGCAGCAGGTGGCTTGGCCGAGCCAAAGCATTACGACAAGAACCAATTTCATTTTCTTGAAAAAGTGCCTTACGCGTGGATATTCCCTAAAGTCTACGCGGTCATTCATCACGGAGGATCAGGCACAACACATACTGCCCTCAAATACGGATGTGCGAGTATGGTCATTCCGCACATCATTGATCAGTTTGCATGGAATGATATTATTTCTTCAAAAGGTGCTGGTCCTAAGGGGCCTTCAATGAAGGCTATTCAAAGAAAAATGCCAAAAATAAAAAGCGAGATTTCCGAATTAATCTTGGCGCTACTCAGCAATTCAAAATACAAGGAAAAGTCCTTAGAATTGAGTACTCAAATAAAACTGGAGAACTACAAAGAATCGTTGTTGGAAGCAATAGAAGTAGAATAACATTCAGAAATATAAAGTAGTGTATTTATTAGTTATCTCTACTCGAAGTTCAATTAAAGCTGAAGCCTTATCATAAAAGCCTACCATACTAATCCGTAAACACTGGAAGCATAGTCGAACTCTTCACTTCATTGAATACGAACGAACTTCGAATCTGAGATACGTTATCGAGCGCGGCGAGCTTTCCTGAAGAGAATAAGTGGTAAGCGGTCAGATCAGCCACTACCACTTTCAACAGAAAATCACTCTGTCCTCCCATTAAGTAGCACTCCATCACTTCATCAAATTCCTCAATTGCTTTGCTGAATCTATTGATCTCCTCAAGTTTCTGGCTATCAAGGGAAACAGAGCAAAAAACAACGATGTAAGAAGGCAGTTGATCCTTATCTAAAACGGCCACATACTTAGCGATCACTCCGCTTTGCTCGAGTCGTTTCATCCGCTCATAGATGGGCGTCTTCGTCAAACCCAACTCAGCGGCTAACGCTTTTACGTTACGCTTGGAGTCCACTTGAAGCAAATTCAAGAGCTGTCGATCTATGGCATCTAGCTTAATCATAGGAATCTGTACGGTTTAGGCTTTCGCCAAAACCCTAAAGTAGTCAATATTCCTAAAAGGTCATTCAAAACAGAACTGTTTCCTGTTTTGGCGAAAGCTGTAGCGTTTTCTCCCTACTCTTCCTAATTTTATAGGACTTCAAAATTTCCTCAGCCATGAAAAAGACCCTTCGCCCAGAAAGCCTTATGATGTCTCATGGCTTTAAGCCAGAACTTTCAGAAGGTTCTATCAAACCGCCGATCTTTCTCACTTCGACCTTCGTGTTCAAGACGGCCGAAGAGGGAAAAGCCTTCTTTGAACTTGCCTACGGCATCCGTCAAAAAGAGCAGGAAGAAGAACTAGGACTCATTTACAGTCGGATCAACAATCCCAATCTACAGATCCTTGAAGAGCGTCTTTGTCTTTGGGACAAAACCGACGACTGCGCGATTTTCGAAAGTGGCATGTCTGCAATCAGTACTGTTTTTCTCGAATTTTTAAAGCCGGGAGATTTACTCGTTTACAGTTCGCCGACCTATGGCGGAACGGATCACTTCATCCACGACTTTCTCGACCTCATTGGGATTCACAGTATTGGCGTGACAGTGAACGATAGTAAAGAAGATATCATCAAGCGTATTTCTGATTCGGGGCTTTCGCCAAAACTAGGGTTGGTCTACCTCGAAACTCCTGCGAACCCAACCAATGACCTGTTTAACATTTCGATGTTTAGGGAAATAGCCGATCATTTTCAAACTAAGGATCGACATATTCCACTAGCAGTAGACAATACTTACATGGGCCCTATTTGGTGTAGCCCAACTGATCATGGTGCTGACCTTGTCATTTATTCAGCGACCAAGTTTATCGGTGGACATAGCGACCTCATTGCTGGTGCAGTACTTGGAAGTACCGGACTAATGGGTAGACTGAAAGTTATGCGAACCTTCCTAGGCAACATGGCAAGTCCGCATACCTGCTGGCTACTCCTTCGAAGTTTAGAAACGCTAAAAGTGCGAATGGAACAACAGACGAAGAATGCTCAATTAGTAGCCAAGGCTTTGATAACCCACCCAAAAGTTAAAAAAGTAAATTTCCTCGGACTACTATCAGAGAGGGATAAAAATCATGAGCTTTTCATGCGCCAATATTCCTCGCCTGGCACGATGATCTCTTTCGAACTTTATGGAGGAGAGAAAGAAGCGTTTGCTTGTCTCAACAAGATGAAGTTAGTGAAGCTTGCGGTAAGCTTAGGCAGCACAGAGAGCCTTGCACAACATCCAGCATCTATGACACACATCGGCATCAAGCCCGAGTCAAGACAAAAACTTGGTATCACCGAAAGCTTAATTCGCCTTTCGGTTGGTATCGAACACCACGAAGATTTGATTGCTGATTTGTTTCAAGCGATCGAAGACTAACGGAACACCGCAACGACATCAGCTGCTAGACCTTTTGCCTGAGCATGGTCTGCTGCCGTTTTGCCTTGCGCATCAACAAGCGTTTTGTCTGCGCCGTTTTCGATAAGCAACTTGGCCAATTCTACCTGGCCAAACATAGCGCACATCATCAGCGGAGTCGTTCCCTCAGCATTACGAAAGTTCACATTTGCTTTATGAGCAAGCAAGGCTTTCGAAGGTTCCATATACCCTTTGAATGCCATTCCCATAAGCGGTGTATTGCCTCGAGCATCCTTAGAGTCAGGCAGAGCACCCTTCTCTAATAGTAGTTTGGTGGCCTCTAGCTGATTACTATAGGCGGCAATCATCAAAAGACTAAATCCTCTAGCATCTACTAAGTTTGGGTTTAGCCCTTTATTGAGTAATTCGTCTAGTAAGGAAACGTCACCTTGGCGGGCAACATCGTGTGGAGGTGTTGACATTAGGAAATGTATTTAGTAGAGCAACGCGCTGCACAAAAAAGCGTTCTCACTTCCCTCCAGACTAGTCTAGAGAGATCCGGACCACGGGGTTTCCGGAAGGGCACTCTATGTCTTCACAATCTGTATCGCCGTCCCCATCATCATCGATTCCATTGTCACAAATTTCTGTAGGTGACAATTGTAGACCGAAATCTATGTTATCTAAAAATGAATTAGCTATCACCGGAATAAGCCCAGTTCTACCACTGTTCGAAGGATTTCCATCGGAATCTGCATTCGCGTCTCCACCTTGCCCGCTAGCAGAAAGTGTTGCCCCAGTGGGAATCTGAAGGCGTACTCGATACGAAGCCTGTGTAAGATTATCAAAAAAGAAATACCCAGGATTCCCGGATTCATCAACACCAGATTGAGTTGTCGCCAAAACAGTATTACCATTTGACAATAACTCCACGGTCACACCATTAATTCCAGCAGCAACTCCTTCATCTTGGATGCCATTCGCGTTAGCATCGTTCCAAACGTAGTCGCCAATAGCTCCCAAACCTGTAGGCACAAGTGAGAGGTCCATCGAAAAGTTGAAATCTGTATTCGTTACGGTAGTGATATCAGAAATAGCTCCCGAAATTCCGTTTGACGTATATACCGTTCCGTCACTATCTAACTCAGGGTCAGCACCTTGTTGCTTAGGACCAATAGAAAACGTTGGTGGTTTTACAAAGTAGACAAAGTAGTTTCCTGAACTCAGCCCAGGAAAGAGGTAGCTACCATCACCAGTTGTACTAGTAAACCCAATGTAGGTATCTGTACTCGTATTTGCGATTCCGTCACCATTGTCTTCATAAAGCTCTACACGAACGTTATTCACTCCAGGTTCACCAATGTCTTGAATGCCATCACCATCTGTATCTGACCATACGCGATCACCAATTACACCTGGGACCATACTCATAATTTGCAGGCCAGTCTTCACTGGCTCCGATGGGAGAAGTACTGAACTTGAACCGTCTACGGAGGCTACAAATCCCGCAGAATTATAAGCCACATCTCCAGGGACAACTCCTGGTTGAGAAAGCACATCTATTGGCGTACGCATAGGCCACTCAAATGTGAGCGTGTCATTAGGTTCTATCAAAACGTTACCAAATTCAACTTTAATAGAATTTACACTCGTAATATCTGCTGGAGGAACGATCGTCCAATTAGCATTTTGACATCCTACCGGATCTGTTGTAAGAAATCCATCTGCTGCTCTGCATGGATTTGGTGCAGTTGAATAATAAACCACTACACCTGTTGGCGCAATTACAGGCCCGATCAAATTTGGTCGCCAAGCTGAGTTTCGTTGTTGTGGATCTATAATACCTACATCTCCCACCTGAGGAAAAATATCTAGGAATGTAAAGTCGCGTAGATTGACATTACCTTGATTTACAATAGTCAACTTATAGTCAGCCAATCCTCCTGGCAATGTTTGTCCTTCAGCAGGAAAAGCCGAGTAACCATTGTCCAGACTTCCTTTCACTGTTAAGTTAGAAGAAATAGCGATGTAATCAGAGATGACAATAGGTGTTTCAGCGTAGCACATATTCTCTGAACTATTCAAATCACCATCAAGGTCATGTTGGTCGACTAATTCTTCGACAGTACAACTCTCTATCACATCAGAAGAAGAAGCGAAGACTCTTAATGGTATTCCTCCCATATTAGCAACAGCCTTGTTATTCGCTTTTGCCCTGAAGTTAAAATCAAATAAACCATCTATTGGTAAACTCCCACTCCATTTTATTCGAAGAATGGAATTTCCAGCACCGTCAAAATCTTCTACGTACTCAAGTGCCGGAGCCCCAACCAATCCATCTTGCCGATTCGAGACAAAAGAACCAGGAACATACTCAGATCCTTTAGGGAAATAGATGATCCCCATAAAATTATCCATAGTACTTCCTGAAATAGATTGATTATGAATATAACTCGAAAATTCAATTTCATCACCTACTGAAAAAGGATTTGTGAACCCTGATTCTCTTTCCAAATTAATATAAACGGAAGGCCCCGTAAGTGGCTCAGTAACATCGAAATCGACACAATGCGAATCCAGAATAGCACCAGGAGTCGTTGAAGATGTTGTAACGCAGTTGGTGATTGTCCCTGGAGGAGTACCATTCCGCACACGATAGCTTAACCAGATGCGACGGTAGGATTCGAATACATTAGACCTATCTCCATAAGAAAACCGAACTTGAGTAAGATATTCAGAACCACCGAAAGCCAGGCCTAGATCAGACAATTCAACTTCTCTGCCGTCCCATGATTTCATTGGGCTTGCTGAGTAGGTTTGCCAGGTAGAATTTAAATTGGTTTGGTACTGAAGGGTCACAAAACTAGAGTTAGGATCAGCGGCGTCAGAGTATTCTCCTACCGTGATTCTAAATACTTCCGTTTCGTAAGGAATGACATCTGTGACTGTCAAATCTGTAAGTACCTCTGTCCCCGAGTTCCTTACGTAGATATTATACCCAGAGTATCCTCCAGGATACACATTTGGATTGTCTACCCCTTTGTTTACCCCCGAACTTGCATCAGTACTATGAAATTGATGTGAAATTGCATCAGTAACAGTTTCTGGTCCTTTACCGACTGGCGTTGATGTGACAGATACATTGTTAGTTACAGTCTGCCCTAGATTATTTGTAGCAGCATCATAGCTTACAATGAATCTAACCCACCTACACTCCCCAGATGACAAACCACCTAGAGTCCAATTGGCCGTATGAGTTCCTGCATCATAGTTTGACGAAAGAATACCAGAAGTACCATAATCAAACCTTTCAAACGTAGCAGTAGCTGGAAGCTGGTCTTGGACTGTTATTACTCCAAGGTCCAATGTTCCATCTTCTATCTCATTGTGCTCGCCATTACAAATAGTTATGCCGTAAACGGTCTCGTTCCCTATACCCGGTTGGCCTAACACATATTTGGAAGCGGTCAAACGAGAATGGGCCTCAGCGGTAATCGTATAGCTAGAATTAACAGAGGTTGCTCCATCTGCAGAAAACACACCACTCAGCGTTGCTGTCTGACCATCAGGTGTGACTCCATTAGGAAAGCGTACCCTAACGGCTACTTCTCCTGTAGTACCAGCCGATAAAGGATCTACGAATTCAAACCAGGCTTTTTGCGTACCGGCATCGTAGCCCGAATTTGCAATGTGAGGAGAGTTTACGGTCTCAATAAACTCGAGTGTAGAAGGTATACCAATCTCTAAGCGCGCCTGATTAGCTGCTTGATTAGTACTTGCACATCTGTACTGAAATCTGACTCGCAATCCTACTCCAGTCAATCTAGGACCAGTTGGTCCTGAAGAAGTGAGTTGCAGGTTGACTTGCGCTCCTAGTTGGTCTGAATAGACACATAGAAGCAAAAAAAGCAACGAAGCCACTATATAGGGTAGCTCCAACCAGCTGTTTCGTTTTGTGTTGATCATTATGAGACTTCTTAAGAGCTATTTTTATCAAGAAGTGAGCCAACACTAATTTTCAATATATGTACTTCCTCTCAACACCATGAGCTTGCCTCCATGATATATCAAAATAGAGAACGCCCAAAATAGAATGTTACCAGGCTAAGGGTAATTTCTAATTACAATTAGACTTTAATCAATGTCGATACGTACAACAGGATTTGCAGGCGGACACTCTTGATCGAGACAATCGATAAATCCATCCCCGTCATCATCAAATCCGTTGTCACATATTTCCGCAGGTGGCAATTGAAGGCCAAAATCAATATTATCTGTAAATGTATTTGCAGAAATAACAATCAAACCAGTAGCTCCACTATCTGCTGGATCCCCATCTGAATCTGCATTTGAATCGCCGCCTTGCCCACTTGCAGAAAGTGTTACACCTGCTGGAATTAAAAGACGTAGCGAGTAAGATCCTGGAGCAAGATCATCAAAAAAGAAATAGCCTGGCTTCCCAAATTCATCTGGGCTGGTTTGTGTTGTCGCCAATACTACACCAACACTCGAAAGCAATTCAACACTTATACCATTGATTCCGGCAGCTACTCCTTCGTCCTGGATTCCATCTGCATTTGCATCATTCCAAACATAGTCGCCAATAGCCCCTAAACCTGTTGGCTCCAAACCGAGATCTATTGAAAAATTGAAGTCAACGTTTGTAACTCCTACAACATCCGAAATTGCTCCTTCAATTCCATTTGATGTATAAGGTATTCCATCACTATCTAATTCAGGATCCAATCCTTCACCTTTAGAGGCTATGGAAAATGTTGGGGGTTTTGAGAAAAATGCAAAGTAGTTTCCACTCGGAAGATTTGGGAAGAGGTAATTCCCATCACCAGCAGTACTTGTGAAGCCTACATATGTATCTGTAGATGTATCTGCGATTCCATCACCATTATCTTCATATAATTCAACACGAACATTATTTACACCTACCTCACCAAAATCTTGAATTCCATCACCGTTTGTATCCGACCATACACGATCTCCAAAAACGCCAGGAGTCATGCTTCGTATCGCCAATCCAGTCTTCACTGGCTCTGAAGGCAGCAAAGTGGAGCCTGATCCATCGACGGTAGCAATAAATCCAGTCGAATTATAGGCTAGATCTCCAGGACTTACTCCAGGCTGAGAAAGTACATCAGTTGGTGTGCGCATGGGCCACTCAAATACCAACGTATCTTTTGGTGCAATAAGGGTACTTCCGAATTCAACCTTGATTGAATTAACGCTCGTAATATCGGCAGGAGGTACTATCGTCCAATTGGGCGCTTGACATCCTGAAGGATCAGAACTAAGAAAACCATCAACTGCCCGACATGGATTAGATGCCGTTGAATAGTAAACAACCACTCCACTTGGTGCGTCTACTGGCCCCACCAAATTTGGTCGCCACGCAGAGTTTCGTGCCTGTGGGTCGATGATTCCAACATCTCCTACTTGAGGAAAAATATCAAGAAATGTAAAATCTCTAAGATTGACGTTTCCTTGATTTACAACGGTGAGACGATAATCCGCTAAGCCACCTGGCAACGTTTCGCCTTGCTCCGGAAAACTAGAGTATTCTGTATCCAGGCTTCCTTTCACCGCTAATTCCGAGGATATTGCCACATATTCAGAGACATCAATCTCAGCTGTCCTGAAACAAATATCCTCTGACGTGTTCGCGTCACCATCTAAGTCATCTACATCTGTCTCATACGAGTTAGAACATTCATCAAGAGAATTCAAAGAAGAAACAGCCCACTTAAATTCAAGTGCACCCGGGCCAGCAACTGCTTCCGTTCCAATCAAAGCCTTAAAAGTAAATCTTAAAATCTGCCCTACCCCTAAATCACCGTCTGAACCACTCCACTTTATCCGCAGAATACTATTCCCGTCTCCATCAAAATTTTCGACGTATTCTAAGTCTGGAGCGCCCACAAGATCATCTTGCCTATCAATAAGTATAGAACCAGGTACAAATGAAGATCCTTTAGGAAAATAGATAATCCCCATTAAATCATCAAGGGCAGCTCCTGCCTCAGTTCTGTTATTGACAGAACATTTGTACTCAACTTCATCTCCGACAGAAAAAGGATTACTGTATCCAGGCTCAAGCGTCATAGCTAAATAAGCTGCAGGACCTGAATAAGGCGCTAAGATTTCAAAATCTGTACAGTCAGTACTAACACTTGCTCCAATTGTAGAAGTTGAACTAGTTACACAATTTGTAATTGTTCCTGGAGGGGTTCCAGACCTGATCCTATAATAAAGTTTTATATCTTTATAAGATCCAAAAGTATTACCTCTATCTCCATAAGTGAATCTAACTTGAGTTAAATACTCTGGGCCTCCAAGGGTCAACCCCAGTTCGGAAATGTAAATCACTCTACCATCCCATGCCTTCAATGGACTGTCTGAATAAGTTTGCCACGAAGAGTTTAAATTAGTCTGATATTGAAAGGTTACGAAATTTTGATCAGCTCCTGCAATATCAGCATACTCACCAACCTCAAGCCTATGAATCTCCGTTTCATATGGGATTACATCCGTTAAAGTGACATCATTCAATACTTCAGTACCAGTATTATTTATTCCAATACTATAAAAGGCATAGCCTAACGGATATCTACTAGGCGAACTGGTCTCTTTCCTTACATCAAGGCTTGAAGACGATGCATTGAGAACATGAGAAACTGCATCGCCCATCGTGATAGGAGACTCTCCCACAGGTGTGGTAGTCACTGAAACCGTATTGGTAATCGTTTGACCAACAGAATTAGCCGGCGCGTCATATCGCACAATTACCCTGACCCACCTACATTCACCTGATGACAGGCCGGTTACTGTCCAATTTGCGGTATGTGTTCCGGCATCATAATTAGTAGTAAGAACCCCTGTAGACAGTGTACCAAAGCTGACAAAAGTTGCCGTAGCAGGCAACACATCTTCAATTGATAAGGTTCCTAAATTTAAAGTCCCTGTTTCAACTTCACCGTCTTCACCATTACAAATAGTAAAACCGTAGATCGTCTCATTGCCGATGCCGGGTTGCCCCAAATCGTACTTACTTACCGTTAACCTTGATTGCGCCTCAGAAGTAACTGAGACACTGCTGCTCACCGAAGTAGC
Source organism: uncultured Saprospiraceae bacterium (assembly GCA_937924035.1). Taxonomy (GTDB): domain Bacteria; phylum Bacteroidota; class Bacteroidia; order Chitinophagales; family Saprospiraceae; genus CALDTK01. Next base: position 28,510 of record CALDTK010000264.1, read on the forward strand.
GTCTTGCGCAGAAAATAAACCCTGCAAGCTCGCTACAGTTCCATTTGGAGTTGTTCCATTCTCAAAACTCACCCTCAGAGCAACCTCTCCTGTAGTTCCTGCAGCAAGCGGATCAATAAACTCAAACCAAGCGGTGCTCGTCCCTGCATCGTACCCAGAATTTTGAATATGAGGAGAATTACGAACGCTTGAAAATGTCAACTCTGCAGGAACAACTACCTCTAAACGGGCTTGATTAGCGGCTTGAACTGTACTTGCGCAGCGATATTGAAATCGTACGGAGAATATTTCTCCTGAAGGTTGGGGTGTGGTTGGAGCACTTGAAGTAAGCTCCAGGTTGACTTGCGCCAATGTAGTGTCAAACGAGCAAATACTCGCGACTAGCAAGAGCAGAATTGGTAGTATACCAACTCTTCTATTTATCGTAATTATAAATTTCAATGACATGGAGCACTTGTAGGACTATAGTACACATTGCAATAAGTGTGCTAAGACGTGTTCCGATTATTTATATTCTGTAATCGGCTTTCTCCTTACGTCCATTTACGCCATGCGCACGTTTATTAACCAACAGGACTCTACAGTTTGTCATGGTCAATTACTGAAAATCTATTCAAAAAATAGCCAATTACTTACCCTAAGAATCAGCTACAAAACATCTTTTTGCTCTTTTATATAGAGTTACTCTTAGCGCTTCCAAACCAACTCTGGCACCTCCACATCTTCTTCTACCAAACCGGCAACTTTTAAGTTGTGGATCACACTGCGAAGCATTTTATCGCTCACCCAGCCGTGAATCGCCCACTCCGTAGCATGATACCAGCGCTCTACATCCTTGAGCTTCTGCTCGTAACGCTTGGCCACCAGCGGAATACTATCCTCGGCTTGCATAAACTTATCAGCACTATCATGTATCGTTCTCAGCATACGAACGATAGAATCCGGCTCTTGCTCCAGAATGTCATTTGTAGCCGCAATCATGAAACAAGGCCAAGGGGTAGCAAAGTCACCAACTCGCCTCAACAGTCCGCGATCCACATAGGGCTTGGTCGTGAATTTTTCCCAATAGAAGACATCGCTTTCTAACTTTTGAAGCGAAGCAAGAGCGCCGTCCAAGTTTTTAATCACGTTAAACTGATCAGCCTTCAGCGTACGTTCATTCATGTTCGCATCTACCGCAGCTATCAGATGCGATCCCGAACCAAAACGACTAATCGCGTAGCGCTTATCATACACCTCACTATGGTGTTTAAGCGAATTTTTCGCCCCAGTATGCACACCCCAAATCAAAGGCGTATTGATGTAGCCGGAAATGATTTTACTCTCATTCCCACCGATAATATCCTTCACGATTCCCTCGGTCAACAAAATGCATGCATCCACTTCACCATTGCGAAGTGCTTTAGTCATTTGACCTGTCCCTCCATGAAAAGTCGTCCACTCCACCTTTACACCCCTGGATGCAAAACTCCCATCCTCAATAGCCTGGTGAATAGGAAGATTAAAATGCTCAGGAACTCCGCCAAGACGGATCGTAGTCAATGCCATATCATTAATGATTCAGTAGAAGTGAAGTACGCTTCTTACTAAATAAGGTTTGGGGAGTCTGCTCGGTTGTAAAACAAGGACAAGTTAGACGCCAAACTGCGTCAAGTGATGATCCAAGTGCTTCGAAAAGAGTGTATTCCACTCTTGCAAGCTAAGCTTACCAAATCCTTGATTTTCCTTTCCATCGTAATGGGCAGCACCAAGTGCACAGGTCTTGTCTAGATGTTCAAACATGCGGCTTTTCTCCACCTCAAAATCGCGCTCATCTGTGATGATAAACATTGGCGCAGTGCGACCATATCGAGGATATGGCTTCGGGCCCACTACTTGGCTTTTAGCGAAAACTTTAATCATAAAGCGACCAAAAGCTCCTGGCTTAGGATGCTTATCCGTGTACTCAATTTCATAGGCTACATTACAGTGCGCCAGCATTTGAGTAACGTTCATTTTACCCCACTGCGGTGTAGTGTCGGGTGTAAGTTTGTTTATGCGGGCCTTCATGTTGTCAACTCCCGGCTGAGTAAAGAGATCTTCCATACTACCGAATATAGTAACCGTCCTGCGGATCTGGAGATCAGCAGGACAACAACTACACAACTCATTAATTAAATAACTGACTTTACTTTCACCACGTGACCCTCCAACAACTTCGCTACATAGTTGCCATTGCCGACACCATGAGTTTTGCGCAAGCAGCTCTCTCTACTGGTGTCACCCAACCAACACTCAGTGCCATGGTGCGCAAACTAGAGCTAGAGCTTGGCGCTACCCTATTTGACCGCAGCACAAAACCTATTTCAATCACCGAAATGGGCAGCGTTGTGGTTCCAAGAGCGCGGAAAGTTTTGGCGGAAGCTGAAAGCATCTCACAAGCTATTGCAGAAGCTCAACACTCGCTAAGCGGACCGCTTCGCTTGGGGATCCTACCCACCATTGCCCCTTACTTACTTCCTCTTTTTCTGCGAACTTTCGTCAAAACCTATCCGCAATTAGAACTCGTCATTCAAGAACTCAAAACTGGTGAAATTGCCGCTCGACTACTCGATGGAAGACTAGATATTGGCATCCTCGCAACACCACATGAGTACGTAAAAGGACTAGAAATTCTGCCGCTTTTTGAAGAGTCCTTTTATGCTTACGCCAAAACTCCAACTACTAAAAAGTACCTCTTGGCAGAAGAAATAGACCCCGATGAACTATGGGTTCTAGAAGAAGGACACTGTTTTGGTGACCAAGTACTCGACCTTTGCGCACTCAGTAGATCCAGCCACTCACTCCATTATGTAAGCGGTAGCATAGACACCCTCAAACGCTTGGTTGAAGCGCAAGGTGGAATCACCGTTCTTCCCGAACTAGCACTTCGCAGTTTGAGCAAAAAAGAGATAAAGCATACCAGACCTTTCGCACCTCCTACTCCAAAGCGCACCGTTAGCCTTGTGATGCGTAAAGATTTTGTCCGTACTCAGGTAACTGAGGTTTTGGCAAAAGCTGTAAAAGATGCTGTAGAAGAATAAACATGCTTACGTTTCTGTCGATGCTTTGGCCGCCTTTCCTCTCTAAATGGTCCATGCTCGTCGATTGGGATACAATGTGACGTACGGTGCAGCGGTTCCTCTTGCTCACCAACACTCTTTGTGTATGCCTAGTCTACAAAAACCCACCAATGCGTTTGTTTTCGCCTCTTGGATCGCCGTAGCAACTGGAATTCTAGGTTTCATTATCGGACTCTGGCAATCCGACTTACTCCTCAATGAGAAATACTACTACGTTACCATCTTGCTCTTTGGCCTATTTGCCGTCGTGTCTTTGCAAAAAAGTGTACGCGACAGACTTGAGGGCATCAAAGTGACGGATATCTATTACGGCATCTGCTGGTTCGGCGTGTTAATCTCGCTCACCCTACTAACTGCTGGCTTGATCTCTGCAGACCTATTGCCAAGCGAAAAAGGATTCTACGCCTTTGCTTATCTCCTCGGCATTTTTGGAGCGGTCACTGTCCAGAAAAACACACGCGACAACTTGCTATTCGTGCAGAACGATACCCAAGAATAACGCGATTTTATAGCCTAGCGCCCTGCGAACGATCGGTTCGCAGGGCAAACGCAAGCATACTGAATTAGAAATGGCTGTAACATGTCTTAACTTCAAGCTTCTCTTCAGTACACGTTTCCGCCATGTCCTTACTACGCTCTTCGATTGCTTTACTGCTCTTTTGCCTCCTAACCCTTGGGGCAGACATTCAAGCGCAAGACATAACTGCAAGTCTACTTGATGAAATGGGAGTGGGAATACCTTTTGCAAACGTCTACATACCCAGCGCTTCAAAAGGAACCGTTTCTGACATGAATGGTGTTTTTTCGCTTTCGCTAAAACAAGCTTCCGCCGATTCGATAGCCACGATTAGTTGTATTGGTTACGAGACGAAACAACTGGAACTTCGAGGCCTCCTCAATGGTACTGTGACTTCTATTCAGCTTGCAAACGCTAATTATGAATTAGCACAAGCAACTGTTGTTGGATCAAACCTGGACTACAATCGAGCGACCGTTTTAGGTAATCCAAAGTTGAATAAAAGTGTCACTGGCGGCTATTCGCAGGACTCAACCGCATCGGCAGGAATGGAGCTCGGCAACCTCATGAAAACCAAGCGGAATTGGATGCTCGATAAAGCCGGTTTTCATATTAGAACGATTAGTCGAGACACTATGCACTTTGAGGTCAATGTCTACCAGGCCCGAAAAGGATTCCCCAGTGGCGAGCCCATTAACCGTGAACGCATTTTCCTTTCGGTAGACTCTACCACAATCGAAGAACCCGTCATGGTTGACTTTTCAAATCAGGCGATTTATGGTAAAGGTGATTTTGTGGTAACGCTCGAATTATTAGACGACATCAATTCAACTGATTACGTCTCGTTTCCTGCCAACCTAAAAAAAGGATTGACACGCTATAAGAGTGGTGCTGGTAAATGGCGTAAGGCGCCAGTATTTATGTCGGTAGGGATATGGGCGGAGGTCAGGGAGGCGGAGTGAGAGAACAATCCCTCAAGTTTGCGCGTCATAAAGCATAACATGCCACTCCACGTCAGCAAAACTTTCGGAACCTGTGTCCTTTGCCTCCGCGAAGAAATATCGCTCACTGAGCATCACCTCATACCAAGAAAAGTGCACCGCAAAAAGTGGTTTCGCAAGCGCTTTGAATTGGAAGACATGCGCCACCGCAAAATTCTAGTCTGCCGTCGTTGTCACGTCGGTATCCATAAGCTCATTTCTGATGAGTCAAACTTGGCCCGCAACTACAATACTCTCGAATTGCTTCAGGCTCATGAAGGCTTGCAGCGGCATGTGGAGTGGGTCAAAAAGCAGCGGGGTTAGGTGCATTTTGAGTGTTTGTATTTCGACGAATTACATGTAGGGTACTTATTAATCACATATAAGCAATACCTTATTAGTCATTAGAATATGAGCATTTATTTCTTGGGGTGGTCGGCCGAAAAAGCGCTCCGCCGCAGACTGACCACTTCCTGAAAAACGTAACCCATCGAACCCTAGCAAAAAAGGTCAAAACACAAATAAGCTTCCAAAATCATCAACTATGTGCTAGCTTCGTAGGGACTACATTTGTGAAATAGTAATTCAAAAATCTAGACAATTAGTTTATTTTAATTGCAAAACCAACCATGGTCAAATTTTTATCGACAACCTGTCTATTTATCAGTTTATTTTTCTGTGCATGTGCTGCAACTGGTGAAGAAAAAATCCAATCCACGCAGTTAGCTTTTGACCAAAGTACCATACCTCTTAGAGTCTCCACACACCAATCCTCTCTAGAATTTTTATTCAAATTTCTTGTCAAACATGCAGACGAAATATTAAAGCATAATTTGAACGACGAAAGCCTTGATCAAGAAAGAGTGCTAATCTTTCATAACACACAGGAACAACATATCCCGAAGATAATATCCAAACCTATTGACAGCCTCTGGAATGTTATAGGTGTAAAGTATTTACAAGCTATCACAATCGACAATGAAGTCAGGCATAGGCCTAACGGAGACTACCCAGCGATCAGAGTTTCATTCTATGATGCAAATGGCGATTTTTCTGACTGTAATTGCCGAGGTCAACTCAGATTAGATTGGAATGATAGACATCGAGAAAATCTAGTCCTAAAGAATACAATGGGGATGCTAGAACGTAGTATTTTATATTCCGAAACTCATGATATTTACTTCACAATTCGGACTGAAGCTTATATTGGATGGTAGCGAAATTTTAAAGTATTGAGGCTGAAAGTGAAATATGCGGGAAAATGATAGGTAACATATTCTCTTTGTCAAGTATCCCTCAAAGCATGGTCAGCCGAAAAAGCGCTCCGCCGTAGGCTGACCGTCCCATGAATTACTCTTGAACCTGAGCATCCCTGAACCCTGAACCCTGAACCAAACAACACACCTTAAGGACGACCTCTACTCCACCAACAAACACTGACTCACCTCCCGACTTAGCGTCTCGCGATGTTTCTCTTTGCCGTATACCACATCAACACTCCCATCAAACGGCTCAACGTTTTGGACAGTGAATACCGTCCCAAGCGCAATGCCCTTGCGCGTTAAAAAGGACAGCAGGTTGCTTGTTTCGTG
>CALDTK010000265.1 GCA_937924035.1 uncultured Saprospiraceae bacterium
TTGGCCTGATCAGAGACGAATGAAGCTATTCACTTGCCTTCGAATTCCATGAAGTTAACTCAATAATAATTGACCGGCAAGTGAGTGCCCACTATAGATATTCAGTCCCGTTTTCTGAGACACAATGTCTACTGACTTTAAGAGGGTCAGTGAAGACGGGATATGCTCCCGTGGACTACGAATAAGAGTGCCCTAACACTAGATGTTCCCCGCTTTAGTTTCGAGTCCACGGGTGCGTTTGCGTTCATTAACGAATACTCAGGGCTTGCCGTCGTACCGGCTCACCTATATTGCTTTCGCAGAACTCAAACACGCATATCCATTTACAAATATATCATCGTGGAGGGCTGAAATGAACACACATTCGTCATTACATTACACAGCATTTATAGGAATAGACTGGGCTGATACCAAGCATGATTTCTGTATCCAATCTGGTTCTGATAACAAAGCAGGAAAAGCATTTGGCATTATCCCGCACAATGTTAAGAAGATCGAAGAATGGGTTACGACGTTACATAGACAATATGGAGGAAGGCTAGCGTTCGCACTAGAGCTGACGAAAGGTCCGATTGTTTCTGCTCTGCAGAAATATGACTTCATCGATATCTTCCCCATTGCACCATCAACACTCGCAAAGTACAGAGAGGCCTTTAGTCCGAGCAGAGCTAAAGATGATCCGACCGATGCTGAGTTAGCGCTAGATCTTATACTTAGACATCCGGAGAGGTTCAAGCCACTCAAACCCCAAAGCGCCGAGATGCGCACGTTAGTCGCTTTAGTTGAACAACGCCGCAGGCTGGTTCAAGAAAGAATACGAATAACAAACCGGCTCAGAAATACATTGAAACAGTATTATCCTCAGGCATTAGAGTGGTTTGATCACATTGACACCGCTTTATTCTGTGATTTTCAGGAGCGTTGGCCAACTTTAGATAAAGCAAAAAGGACGCGACAAACAACCCTAACGACATTCTTTGCAAACCACAATATGAGGCGTAAAGATGTTCTTGAAAGACGATTCAACGCGATAAAAGAGGCAGCCCCACTCACAACAGACGAGGCCATCATTGCACCCAATATGCTCCAGGCTTTGGTTCACGCTGATTTACTCAGAGTCGTTCTACGATCAATTTATAAATACGATGAACAAATAGCTGAGCTAGCCCCAAAACATGAGGACTACTTTTTGTTTGCCGCTCTGCCTGGAGCTGGTCCTACTCTAGCTCCACGCCTTCTTACTGCCTTTGGTGAACAAAGAGAACGTTTTACCACTGCAGCCGAGTTGCAGCAGTACACTGGAATAGCACCAGTGACTGAACGCAGTGGCAAAAAACATTGGGTGCATTGGCGCTGGCAATGCCCGACGACATTTCTTCGCCAAACCTTTGTAGAGTGGGCTGCTCAAACAATCAACAAATCGTTCTGGGCGGGTTCCTACTATTATCAACAACGAGACAAAGGCTGCTCACACAATGCAGCAGTTCGCTCGTTAGCATTCAAGTGGATACGAATATTGTTTGTCTGCTGGCAAAACAAAAAACCATATGATGAATCCATTTATCTAAAGGCATTGCAGCGCCGTGGTTCGCCGCTGATCTCATATATGGCAAACAGGGAAATAACTTGACTGAGTGACTCAGGGCGTGAAGCGGTCATTCGCAGATTGCACGTCGACCCAGATCAGTTAGACTGTTATAAGGCCGCTGTGTGCGTGAAGCGGCTGTTCGATTTACGCAAGATCTGGAGAGCGATAGGGCGAGGTTGTTGAATTCTCTGGCTACGTTTGGATGATTCTTACCGAAGCTCGCTCATCGATCTGCAGCGCTCGACGCATCAACGGCTCGGCACACTCTCTGCCCATCGCAGTCCTTCGATGGTTAGCAAGTCGTTCTAAATTATATTCTTAGTCGAAGATCTACTAAATCATTGAAATAATTATTTTTAATCTCCTTTTTTGCAGATTCATCCCTGCAATAGGGAAATATTTTTCCTCTATAAGTCGATTTCACCGAGACTCATTCGTCATCATAGATGAAGAGATAAAGTTTATTGGGGTATCACAGCAGAATTGTCTAATGTGATCACCCTATTTCGGTGATTCCAAAATACTTAAATGAGGTTTATATGAGCAAGCAAAAAGACGCACGCTTCGTAGATGCCAGCGCATGGCTGAAATCCCGTAAGAGGTTTCTGGACAAAGAGAAAGCGTTCACTAAACAGCGAGACGAGCTCAGTGCTGCGCGACGAAAATTACCCATGGTTCGTGTCGATACCCGATACTTGTTCGAGACTTCACGCGGTGAAGAAACGCTCTCGGATTTATTTCGGGGTCGAAGTCAGCTCATCGTTTATCATTTTATGTTTGGAGAAGACTGGTCCGAAGGATGCCCCTCATGCTCATTCTGGATGGACAATCTCGACAATGTCGCGGTTCATTTGGCGGCGAGAGACACAAGCTTTGTCGTTGTATCAACAGCGGCGTTGCACAAACTGCAAAGCTACAAATCAAGACTAGGTTGGAGTTTCGATTGGGTATCCACCGGTATCAGCTCTTTTAACAGAGACTTTGGTGTGAGCTTTCCGAATAAAGAACCAGGACCAACCAATGGTTATAACTTTACCGGACGCGTATTTGGAGAAGAGATGCCTGGCGTCAGTGTCTTCCGTCACTTTAAAGATGGAGCAATTGGCCATTCCTACTCATCCTACAGCCGAGGGCTGGATATTCTCAACGGCACATACAACTTACTAGATTTAAGCCCATTGGGACGTAACGAAGAAGATCTCGAATTTACGATGGCCTGGGTACGGCGTAGAGACAGTTACGAGAACCAGGAGTAGTTATGGCCGTCGATGATGATCTGAACAAGCGCTTTAGAGAAGCCGTGGGTGCCCAGCACAAGAATTTGATTGAAAAGCGAATGATGGGTGGTATTTGCTTTATGTGGAATGGAAACATGCTCGGAGGAGCTGATCGCCACGAACAAACACAGTACGGTCGATTCCTTTTCAGAGTGGGTAAGGACAATGAGCAGGAGGCACTGTTGACAAAGAGTGCGAGTGTTGTGGAACAAGGTGGGCGAAAGATGGGTGGGATGATATTTGTTGATGCTGATGTACTATCAGATTTTGAGGTGAAAGCATTGATGAAACTTGCGATGAAGTTTGTTGGCAAGCTACCGTCGAAGTGAGTACGGATTCCGGGTTTATCGCACAATAATTTAAAATCCAGACTTTAATATGTGGATCTCAATACTTGACTTGCCAAACATGAAGTCTGCCGTTTGATATCTGAGGTCTTACAAGAACTAAAATTATAGGAACTTACAAATGAAATTACCATTTACCGGTCAATGTATGTGCGGAACTATAAGCTACACCTGCGAGTGTGAGCCTATGTTTTCATTGCTATGTCAGTGCACCCAGTGCCAGAAAATAACAGGTTCAGGGCATTCTGCGCAATTTGCCGTTGATGCCAATAAGACAGAAATAGAAGGGTTGGTAAAAAAATACAAGCTCATCTCAGATGCCGGAAACTCCGTAGAAAGCGCATTTTGTCCAAACTGCGGTAACCCCATTTACAAAACAACATCAATGATGCCAGATACATTTGTATTTCACGCGGCTACTCTTGACGATCAGAGGTTTTTCAAACCTAAGTTTGTTGTTAACAGCGGTTCCGGTCAGCTATGGGATCACATTGATCCGGGAATAGAACGTAAAGAACAAGGGTGAGAATATGAGTGCGAAAGCATCCTTCGAGAAATCCACAAACTCATTTGATATGCACCTGTACGGCAACCGATTGTTCCCATGAGGTACCTGTGGCAGCGAGATAATAAACAACTTCAGTCTAGCGCTAACAGACCGTTCTTGAGCGGCAGCTAAGTGTGGAAACCTGCCTGACACTTACCGTATAGAACCTGCTTCAATTGAGATGAGCGAACGGCCGGAAGTTGGTAAGTGTTTGATGATATCTGCCTGTGAGCAAACCTTCAATCTAGCACTGACGCCCGCGGCAGATGTTGTCAAACACCCATGGGAGGAAACCGCGGGTTCAGGTCAGAGTTTCAGACAGGTATGTTCTATGGGGATTGTATGATGGCCAGGTTGATTGGGTGTTTTTAACGAGCAACGAAGGGAGCGATTCTGTATCGAGTTTCGGTAATGGCAGTTGATTTTTATTTTTCTTTCAGTCCATTTTATAAAGACTACAGCCAGAATTCCGTTAAAACGAGGTCGTAGACAATACGACACCATCAGTCTGATTTCACGACTGTTGAGTTGCTGCCAGATGATTGTCAATCCTTCAGTGTATCGGTGGTGCACGAGCTTCATATCGTCGACTCAGAGTTGTGATAATGATCATCGGTTCGCCGCATCCCCGGCAAACAAAAACCGGGGTGTCTTTATCTGGTTCTGTCTCCTCTTCTGATATGGGTTCTACATCAAGACTGGTACGGGCCAGTGGTATTTCCTCAGCACGTACTTTATTCGATAGCATTCCATAGTGGCGTATAC
>CALDTK010000266.1 GCA_937924035.1 uncultured Saprospiraceae bacterium
GGATGATTAGGCCACCAGCGGTGCGCTCTTCTGCTGCAGCTGGTTTTACGACCACACGATCATTGATCGGCTTCATACTCGGGGAGTTTTAATTGATTGAGATTCAAGAGTTGTTTGCCCACGCTTTCAATAAGCATGAAATGCGGTGCAAGTAACTACCATCACATTAAGTGCCAAGGCCAAATTGCTGACATGGGGGCAGAACTACTGCAGACTCTGTCAGGTGGAACCAGAATGGGGCTGAATTTTTGTCAGGGGAAGAAAGGTTCAAGAGGTTCAGCTTTAATCCTTGATGTGCTTCGCACTTCAGTATGCAAGGCTCCGCATCAACTACTCGCTTTGCTCGCAGTTGCTGGTTCAAGGTGCCACAACCTTGCTCGCTAAGCTTGTTGGACTACTTACGACTTGCCGCACCTTGAACCAAATTGGTGAATTGTGAAGCACGAGCCAATTTGCTGAACCTCGAACCAGCTCAACGAAGTGCGAAGTACAAGTTGAGTTGCAATGAACCTTGAACCTACCACAACAAAAGAAGCCCCACAAGTCTGAGACTTGCAGGGCTACTTTGTTGTGGTTGATGCTACTTACCCTTGGATCGGGAAGTTGTTGATTGCATCACTACCACCTTCAGGGCTTCCTACAACCATCGAAGTGATGATGCAAAGCACGAAGAGTGCGATGGCGAGGTACCAAGTTAATTTTTCGATGAAGTCGGTTGACTTCGCTGCGCCAAACATTTGCGTTGCCTGATTTCCGCCAAACGTACTATCAAGTCCTCCACCCTTTGGGTTTTGAACGAGTACGGCGATGATAAGGAGTACACAAATGAGTGCGATGATGACAGTAAGTACTGGAGCCATTATGCGTTTTCTTGCTGAAGTGCGTCAATTAGAGCTGCAAATGTCGCTCTTTTTTCAGGATATCGCAAAGCTAGTGTTTCATACATTTTTATCGCCTTGTCATTATGTCCCTGTAAAGCCAATATTTCGGCCAGGGTTTCTGAGGCAATATCGAGTGATTCTTCACCAGTTTCGCTATCACTTTTACGAGATTTCTTCGCTGATTGTTTCTTGTCTGTGGACAACAAGAGCAGGTCCCGCCAAGAGGTCTTCGCTTTCTTTCTCTTCCACTCGTTGTACGAACGAAAAGATTCCTTAGGTGATGGTTTAGGTCTTCCGTATTCCATGATCAGCCCATGGCGATGCAAATACCAATCCACGGTTTCTACAACGGAAGCTACGACAGTAAGGTCAAAGTCGAAAATATTCCAGGTTAGCTCTTGGTTCTCTTCTGTTTCAGGAGCATTTACGACTGCTAGTTCAGGTGATTTTATCTCTTCATCTTCTTTGAGGAATCCAAAATGTTGATTCGCTCTAGCAGGATTTGCATTTACGAGTTGTTCTCGCTTAAGCGCAATATCCCCGCGACCTATGAAAGGAGCAACTCTGCTTGACCAAATGCGGATATCCCCTTCGTTTTCATCGAGCAATGCTTTCTGATAGCGCAACACACGTAAGGGGCCGCACCAAGGGTAGGATGCGATAAGAACCTCTAACTCTGTGGCATTTTGACCACTAAGTAGTGCGGGTTTTTTCAATAATTCACCAAATCGTTCGGCGGTCATAGGGTCAAGAATACGACAACGTGTAGACTGTCATGAGAAAAAGCGGCTAAAATCACATTTAAAGTTAACGAGGAACTTCACGATTTACTCTCTTTAAGCACCTTAAGACAGTGCCAAAGTTGTTTTTTCTTTTCAATGTCGGTTTCGATATCCTCTAGCCTTTCGGCAAAACACCAGTATTGACTGCCAATCTTAAACCATTGATACTGTGGAACAGTCCATTGCGCACCTATTTGTTTTGGCGAAAGCCCGAAAACAGCAATGCGTAAACCTGCAATTTCTGTTGAGATTCCTCCTACAACTGCTTTGGGAGGAGAGCATTCAAAAGTAGACGATTCGCTGTTGGGATTTAATTCACAGGCCAGGTAAATATTCTCCAACATCTTGCGTGCGCTAGGTGTTGATTCACTGGAAATGATCGAAAGTAGTCGTGTTTTTGGTCCAATTTCTACTTCGACCGGTGGTAGTATGTCTAGGTATTCGTTGTTCATTTTTTGAAACAATATTTTTTGCTGACACTATTCGAAAGTAGAATGTATTGCTAAAAAGTAAAAAACTTAGGCATAGCGAAATATCCTTTCGGTTTTCTTACTTTTGTTAGCCTAATCAGAGCCTCCAATGAACCACAATATCACCATAAAGAAGACAGAGAATTCACGCCTCAGTAGTGTTGATTTCGACAACCTGCCCTTTGGTAGACTTTTCTCGGATCACATGTTTGTGATTGATTACATCGACGGTGAGTGGCAAGAACCTCAGATTGTTCCGTACGGAACGATCGAAATCGAACCTTCAAACATGGCCCTGCACTATGGGCAAGCTGTATTTGAGGGAATGAAGGCTACAAAAACAGCTGATGGTAAGGCGATGCTTTTCCGGCCAGAGCAACACTCGCGTCGTATCAATGCTTCTGCATCCCGATTAGCGATGCCAGAATTGCCAGAGTCTATATTTCTCGATGCAGTTCACACCTTGGTTGATCTTGACAAAGGTTGGATTCCACCAACAGAGGGCAGTGCATTGTACATCCGTCCCTTCATGTTTGCTTCAGATCACTCTGTAGGTGTTCGTCCAAGTAGCTCTTACAAATTCATGATTTTCACGTGTCCAGTTGGACCATACTATGCAAAGCCAGTAAAGCTATTGGCTGAGACAACCTATGTACGCGCCGCAATGGGTGGGGTAGGAGAAGCTAAAGCAGCTGGTAACTATGCTGCGGCGATGCTTCCTTCTTTGCTTGCTCAGCAGCAAGGTTACGATCAGGTATTGTGGCTCGATGCTAAGGAGTTTAAGTACGTTCAGGAAGTAGGAACGATGAACATATTTTTTGTCATCGACGGTAAAGTTGTAACTCCTATGCTTAGTGGGACCATTCTTCGAGGAATTACGCGAAACTCAATTATCACCTTTTTGAAAGAAGGTGGCTATGAAGTTGAAGAGCGCCGTATCGCTATTGATGAGATTGTCGAAGCACACAAGAACGGTACGCTCACAGAAGCTTTCGGAGCTGGTACAGCAGCTGTGATCAGTCATGTAGCGAGTATCCTGTATATGGGCGAGGAAATGATTCTGCCACCTGTAGAGGAGCGTGAAATCGGTCCTTGGGCGAAGAGCCAAATCAATGGCGTTCGCAGTGGTCGTCTCCCTGATGCTAAAGGGTGGCTTATCGAAGCCGGTCAGCTCAAAGGCGCAGCAGTCGAGGTATAGTTTCGAAAACCTTAGTCCTTCAGTTTGGTTGAGATAGTGCATGGCTATATCAAAACCTACTCGCTCATTACGACTTATTCTAGGCGACCAACTAAATCATCAACATAGCTGGTTTGATGAAGTGGATGATGAGGTGGTTTACCTCTTTATGGAGGTGCGCTCAGAAACAGACTATGTTGTACATCATGTCCAGAAAGTAGTCGCGTTCTTCTTAGGCATGCGTGCTTTCGCCAAAACCCTTGAGGGGCAAGGTCACCGCGTCAAGTATCTAAAACTTGATGATCCGTCTAACAAGCAGGATATTCCTGAGAACTTGGCAATGGTAGCAGATGAGCTGAAAGTTGAAGACATTTCCTATCAGTTGCCAGACGAGTACCGACTCGACGAGATGCTCAAAGGTTTTAGCGAAAGCACAAATCGAAAGGTAACGGTATGCGATACCGAGCATTTCATGACCTCACGTGAGGATCTCGCTACCTTTTTTAAAGGCAAGAAGAGATACACGATGGAATACTTCTATCGTGATATGCGCAAACGTTTTGATATTTTGATGGATAGTGATGGCTCGCCTACAGGAGGGGCATGGAACTTCGATCATGATAATCGCAAGAAGTTGCCAGCAAAGGTGGAACTTCCAGAATTGAGGACTTTCCAGTCAGATATCAGCGATGTATTATCAATGCTTGAAAAGCAAAAAGTGGAAACACTTGGTACGATTGACGCTTCCAATTGGGTATGGCCGACAACACGTGAGGAAGCACTCGAAACGCTTGCAAACTTTGTTGCCGAGCGGCTACAGCTTTTCGGGACGTATCAGGATGCGATGACTTCTCGTGATCCATTTCTGTTTCATGCGCGCATCAGTTTTGCGATGAACAGTAAGTTGATTTCTCCGCTCGAAGTAGTCAAGGAAGTTGAATCCTACTACAACACGCATAAGGATACCATTGAGATCAATCAGGTTGAAGGATTCATCCGTCAAGTAATCGGTTGGCGAGAATACATGCGGGGCATCTATTGGGCGCACATGCCGGAGTTTGCTGAGATGAATAAGCTTGAGCATACGGCACCTTTACCTTCATGGTACTGGACTGGTGAAACGAAAATGAGTTGCTTGTCTCATGCCATTGGCCAAAGCTTAGAACACGCATATGCGCACCACATTCAGCGGCTAATGATTACTGGGAATTTTGCCTTACTTCTTGGTGTGGACCCAAATGAAGTCGATGCCTGGTATTTGGGTATCTACATTGATGCAATAGAGTGGGTTGAAATAACCAACACACGGGGAATGAGCCAATTTGCAGACGGTGGTATTGTCGGCACGAAGCCGTATATGTCCTCAGCTAATTATATACATAAAATGAGTGACTACTGTAAAGGATGTCACTATGATAGAAAGATAAGACATGGCGAAAACGCTTGTCCGTTTAACTCACTTTATTGGGCTTTTGTAGATCGACACCGTGAACGCTTAGCTCGAAACGGCCGTATTGCGCAGATGGTTAGACTCTGGGAAAGAATGGCTGCTGATGAACGCGTTGCAACCTTAAATCAAGCAAAGGTGTACATGCAAAATGTGGATACGTTATGAGTAAATGTCACCTGCTAATAACTCATCATGTCCAAGGAGAGGCTAAAGATATTTTCGATGGATTCACTCAAGAACTATTTGAAGTCTTGTCTCCATCTTTCCCACCAGCTAAATTGCTGAGGTATGACGGGAATGAAGTAGACGATATAGTAGAAATTCGTCTCGGTATTTGGCCGCTGACAGTACTTTGGAGAAGTGAAATAACATCTTTCAAACGAGAAGATGAGAATTGTTTATTTGTAGATGAAGGTCGAAAGTTGCCGCCACCACTGAACTATTGGGTGCATCGCCACCGTGTCGAACAAGTTGAAGCTGGCACAGTCGCGATCATCGAAGACATTACTTTTGGGACTCCTTTCGCTTGGCTAACAAAACTGATGAAACCGGTGATTAGTGCCCAATTCGAAGCAAGAGGGGAGAAGTATCGTGACTTCTTTAACCCGAAAAGCTAACTATTTAATTCCCTCTTAATTCTTTTAATCTTTTCTGTTCTTCGGCAATAAGTCGCTTAAGTTTTGCTTCATCTTGACGAAGCTTCTCGATTTGCTTTTGACGAGTTCCTACATCATTCGTTAATTCTTCTCGTTCTACTTTTTGCATTGCAAGCTGTTCCTCATGAGCAGCCTTGGCTTTGTTGGTGGCATCAATATAAGATTGCTGTGCAGCTTCAATTTCTTTTGCTGCATTGTCACGGGCTTCTTTTATAGTCTTAGCGGTTTTCTGTTGCTCTGCTGCAATGTCTTGCTGCTGTTTTTTACGTTCAGCTGCTAGCTCTTCTCTTAGTGTTTTTCGTTCTTCTTCTACTGCTTTCCTCTCAGCTGCGAGGTCTTCAGCGAGACTAGCTTTTTCTTGCTCTCGTTGTTCAGCAAGATCAGCTTCAAATTTCTTGTGAGCGATATTCATTTCTCGCTTTTCAGAGTCTTGCTTTTCTCTAAGGGCAACGATTTTCTCGCTGTGTTCTTGACGGATAGTAGAGATACTTCGTGCAGCCTTCTCTCTTTCTGTAGCTACGTCATCAGCAATTTCTTCACGCACTTTTGCAAGGTCTCGCATGAGCGCTTCTTGCTCGTCGATAGCTTCTTCTTGGAGTCTATTCAATGTTTGTGCTTGCTCCGTTTCCGCTTTACTGATCGCTTGACGCGCTTCTTTTCGAACCATTGCGACTTCTCGATTGAGGGAATCACGATATTCAGTACTTCGTTTAAATGCTTGATCCTGTAGCGAACGTTCCTTGTTGAGCTGGAATTCGAGCGCTTCTTTTTGAGCTTGATTACGAGCACGAGAACTCGTTAAGTCTTTCGATTCAGCATCTAGAGCAGCTAGTCTTCGCTTATTTGCTTCTACCAATTCTTCGTCAGCGTTGTCGGGTAGACTTTTAGCTTGCTTAGCGATTCGAGAACGTTGCGACTCAATTTCACGGTCGAGACTATCAAGTCTAGTTCTGCGCTGTGATTCTTCTTTTTGAAGAACGGCATCAATTTTTTGCCTTTCTTCTTCGATTCTCGCAGCAAGTGCCTCGCGTTGCTTTTTCCACTCTTCAGCGGCTGCTAGATCCCGCTCTTCTTGCTCTTTGGCCAAAGCTTTTTGTCGGGCTTTGATGTTTTCCATGTCTTCAGCAAGCTTTGCTTGCATGGCTTCACGTCTAGCTTTAGCTGCTCTTGTTTGTTCTGCAACATTTGCTGCGAGTTCTTCCCTTCTTGATTCAGCAGTTGATCGTGCGGCTGCAATCGCGGCGGCTTCTTCAGCTTGGACTTCCGCAATTCGCTGGTCTGCAGCCTCCCGTGCAGCTTTCACGTCTTCAGCCATAGCAAGACGAGCTTCGGCACCTGCTTGGGCAGCTTCTTCTGTCTTTGCTAATTCTTCTTGTTTTGCCTTTTCGATAGCTTCTTGAGACCGCTCGGATGCGCTCGCAGCATTAGCGGCTAAAGTCTGTTGTTGAGAGGATGCTGCTTCACGCGCAGCCTCAAGCTCGTTTGCATATGCTTCACGTTGATTGACGAGCTCTTCTTTGAGCTTCGCGATTTTTCGCTCAAAAGCAGATTCTTGCTCGGCAAGTTGCTCCGCCTGTTCTCGACGAGTTTCTGCCATTTGTATCGCCTGAGCTTCTTGTTCGCGAGCTACTTCTTCTCGCATTTCTGCGATCTTGGTCAAGCTTGCCTCTTTTGCCTTCAGCACTTCTTTTTGAGCTTGTGCCCTCGTTAGCTCGACAGTGGCCTGACTAGAGTCTTGGGCAGTCATAACTGCTCTTCTAGCGGAGGCTATCTGCTCCTCCAACTCTTTGCGAATCTCTATGATTTGCTGTTGGCTACTTTCGCGTGCACTTGCAACTTCGTCAGCATAAGCGGTCCTTGCTTCGGCAAATTTTGCACGCTCGGCCGCTGCTGCTTCGGCATTTTCTTTACGGATTTGAGCAAGCTGGCTGGCACTTTCTGTTTTTGCTTCTTCGATTGCAAGAAGCGCTTTCGCTCTAGCTTTGGCCACTTCTTGTGCTGCTGCTTGCTGTTCCTCAGAAACATCACCATCAATGGCTTGTATCTTCTTTCCAGCTGAAGATTGAGCCTCCGAAATACGCTGTGTGGCTTTTTGTCTTGCTTCAACGACTTCAGCAGCGATAGCTTGTTCTTGCAACGCAGCGGCTGCTCTACTCGCTGAGAGGTCATCGGCAATATTTGCCTTTGCTCTATCAGCTTTTGCTTTTTCGAGCGCTATTTCTTGAAGAAGGTCCTTTTTGAGCTGTGCGAGCTGGGCTCTTAGGTCTACAATTTCTTGTTTTGCTGCTTCTTGCTGGGCTTTGTCTCTCTCAGAAAGCGTAGTTGTTCCCGGTTTTGTCGAAAGACCACTTTCTCTAGTACTTCGAACATCTGGTGCTCTTGTCTTTCCAACGGCAGGAATAGAAATTCTTACCGCAGCGACGTCAGGAATTAAAGAAGGATTGACCTCCTGCATGAAGCACTGCGCCAATTGACGCAATTCTGCTTGTCGGCTTGCAGGTAGGGTAAACCTCCGTCCTTGACTCTTGACATTATTTTTTAAGGTTACTACAGCAATGTCATTTTGTGCCAGCCAATTTCCAGTTTCTACATCGAGTTGTAACTCGTTTACAAACTCAGGAGCCCCTGAAGAGCTTATCGTTTTAACAGAACCGACGAAGCGGTACGAGCGTAGCTGCCCTGATTTAGGAATAAAGATTAACTCATCATCTTTATTTGGCTTTTCACCACCACGACTTTCAAAGACCGCTCGAATACCTTTCGCACCTGCTTCAAAGTGAATGGAATAAGCGTAATTACCACGAACCACCAGTGTTTGAGACTCGGTGATAATGCGCTGACCGTTGCCTAATTTAACATTCTCTGCCAGCCGGCTTGCACATTGTGCATTTAAGCTTTCGCCAAAACAGATCATCGCGAGACTGAGAATAAGTAACCGAATCATAGAAACACTTTCGTTAAGACACTTACGAGGAATAATGTACAAGTATTCCTCGTAACTCAAGCATTTAACTAGAAATGTTCCTAACTAACTGAGGATCAGACTCACTCAGGATTTGATGCTCCTAGCAAATAAAGTACGGCCATACGCACGGCTACACCATTTTCAACCTGTTGAAGAATCACCGAATTCTTTGGATCATCAGCTACTTCACTGCTGATTTCAACCCCTCTATTTATTGGTCCTGGGTGCATAATCAGGATGTCCTTGTCATGCTTAGCCAGGCGTTCGCGCGTGAGGCCGTATAAACTGTGATACTCCCTTAAACTTGGGAAAAACTTGATGTCCTGACGTTCGAGCTGAATGCGTAGCACATTTGCAATGTCACACCACCCCAATGCATCATCAAGATGATTGAATACCTTAACTCCTAGCTCTGGAAGATGAAACGGAATCAAGGATGGAGGTCCGCAAACAGCGACTTTCGCCCCAAGTTTTTGTAGGCAGAAGATGTTGCTCAGCGCAACTCGACTGTGTAGGATATCGCCAACAATGACTACTTTTTTTCCAGCTAAATTTTTAAAACGCTGGCGCATCGAGAATGCATCCAATAAAGCTTGCGTAGGATGCTCATGTGTGCCGTCTCCAGCATTGATAATGTTTGCATCGATATGCTGCGCAAGAAACTGATGCGCTCCTGGAGCAGGGTGTCTCATCACCACCATGTCGACTTTCATGGCCAGGATATTCTGGACAGTGTCGAGTAAAGTTTCTCCTTTTTTTACACTAGAGCTTGAAGCACTGAAATTGACAATGTCCGCTGAGAGGCGCTTTTCAGCTAATTCGAAGCTGATGCGTGTTCGTGTCGAGTTTTCGAAAAAGATATTCGCTACTGTAGTATCTCGAAGTGTAGGAACTTTTCGAATTCTCCCTTGCAACATGCTACTGAACCCATCGGCAGTTGAGAAAATAAGCTCAATGTCCGCTTTCGTTAAATCGCGAATACCGAGTAAATGCTTCGTGCTTAGTCGGGTGGAAGGAGTGGTATCGGTCACTTGCGGCTAGCTTCTTTGTTAGGATATAGCATTACTTCATCGATGCCATCAATTTGTTTCCAACGGACGCGTACATAGGCTTCACCAATTGCGTCAATTTGTACGCCCATGTAGTCAGGTGTAATAGGAACTTCACGATGGAATCTCCTTTCTACCATAACACAAAGCTCAACTTTTGAAGGTCTTCCTAGACTTTGCAGGGCATTCATTGCAGCATTTATCGTGCGACCAGTATACAGAACATCATCTACTAAAATGACCTGTTTCCCTTGGGTGGAAAAAGGCATTTCCATTGGATCTGGTAACAGTTGTTTGGTGCCTGTTCGAAAGTCATCGCGAAAAAAGGTGATGTCCAACTTACCCAGTGGTAGGTCAGGGGCATATTGAAGTAGTCGTTCGTGCAATCGTTGCGCGAAGTATGCGCCACGAGGTTGTATGCCAACAAGCACCGTATTCTCGAAGTCGCGATAACGCTCATGAAGATGCCTTGCCATTCGCTCAAGGACGAGTTGAATCTTGAGCTCTTTTAAGATGACTTTTTCCTGTGACACGTTACAAATCTAAGGTTATATAGATGCTTTGCTCGAAGGCATTTTCTACATCCAGTAAAAGCTACGGACGTTTTTTAGCGTAAGCGTCCTTAAGGGTTACTGTTCGGTTGAAAATCTGACGATCATCTGTAGAGTCAGGATCAACTGCGAAATATCCTTTTCTCAGGAATTGTACGACTTCACCTTTCGGCAAAACCGCAGCTGCAGGTTCTATCCAACCTTCTATGGTTTGTATAGAGTTTGGGTTCAAGAATTCCCGGAAATCTTTTCCTTCATGAGAATCAGGCGTCTCATCGGTAAACAGTCGATCATATAGGTTGATGGTTGCGGGCACAGCCGTTCCTTCATGCACCCAATGAATAGTTCCTTTGGGCTTCAACCCACTTGTGTCCGAACCACTTTTGCTATCAGGGAAATATCGAGCTTTAACCTCGGTGATATTACCGTGCTCGTCTTTGATAGCCTCATCGGCTTCGATGATGAAGCCGCTTTTGAGGCGGACCATGCCACCCAGTTTTAAGCGGAAATACTTTCTGTTTGCTTCCTCTTTGAAGTCATCGCGTTCGATGAATAAATTCCTTCCAAAAGTTAGGTTTCGAGTACCTGCCGATTCATCCTCAGGATTATTGACCGTTTCAATCAGTTCAGACTGGCCTTCTGGATAGTTGGTTATGGTGAGTTTGATAGGGTTCAGCACTGCCATCATCCGTTTTGAGGAAGCATTTAGATGCTGACGGACGAAAAATTCCAAAAGAGACAAATCAATAAGCTTGTCTCGCTTTGCAACTCCCACACGATCGTTGAACTCTCGAATGGCAGCAGCTGGGTAGCCCCTTCGACGTGCACCGCTTATTGTTGGCATCCTTGGGTCGTCCCAACCAGTGACATCCCCTTCTCTCACCATCTGAATCATTTTCCGCTTACCCATCACTGTGTAGGTGAAGTTGAGACGCGCAAATTCTATCTGGCGGCTTGGGAAAATTCCTAGCTTTTCAATGAACCAATTATAGACTGGACGGTGATTTTCGAACTCCAGTGTACAAACAGAATG
>CALDTK010000267.1 GCA_937924035.1 uncultured Saprospiraceae bacterium
CTAGACATTATGACCCCTGCAGGTGTTAGCCCCCGCGGATTTCGTGGATTAGCTAAGCCAGTGCCACAATAAGAGTTCATACACTTAGACCTTGGGGACTAACATGAAGAAAGATACCATATTATTCGTCAGCTTAGACACACACAAGAAGTTCCACCACGCCGCCAACGTGGAAGAAGGACATGGCAAAACGCCCGTTGATTACGGACAAATTCCCGGCTCGAATATCGCCATTACGAAGCTACTGCGTAAGCTTCAATCCAAATTCCCCAATGCTAAAATCCACGTCGCCTACGCGGCCGGTCCCTGTGGCTTCTGGATCTACCGACACATCACGAGCCTCGGTCATCGTTGCTACGTCGTCTCCTCATCTAAAATTCCCAAGGCACCTGGCGGCCGAGATAAGTCGCGGCTGCGCGCGACTTATCCTTCTTTGTTATGTACTTTTGAATTCTTAAGTAGCTGTTGCAGGGTATTTCGTATCTAGAAATGGGTTAGCACCCTTTGCCCAGAAATCCTTAGAGGAATCTGGAGTTGAACTACCCGCTGGTTTGAATAGAACGATATCTCTTTCGTTTTTATCATTGTTCTTCGGATAGCAGGTGTTGCGCTAGGCGTTACCAAGTCGGCACCGCCACGACGAAAAAACCAGTTTAAAGCGTGCTTGAAATTCGCTTACGAACAAGCAATTGACATCTAAATTTACCGATACTTCTCAGGAGATCGTCGGATAGTGGCAATCTGAAGTGTGCCCAACGCGGTCATTGCAATAGCCGCTAAAAAATGATTTGATAGCGGATGAATTTCAAAGCATTCAAAGATCAAGCTCTCACTTTGTGGGAAGGTCACTATAAGCGTATAGCTGATATTAAGGTAAATGGGATCCGCACCATTCAGAATGGTCTACCTGTGATAGCGCGTATTAATGACAGCATCTTTTTTCCAACTATTGTATTTTTTATTCGCTATAAAAATTACTATGTGTGCGAATTTAGTGGGGTAAGTAACACCCTTCAAGAATTACACGTTATTGAGAGAAATTTAGCAGATCAAGACATACATCAACACTTGAATCAATTTAAAGGCGACACCTCTAACGCACTTCTAGAACTTAACAATGAAACATCTATTGTTCATATGTTCTACGCAAACGTAGATATGTCAGAAATTGAAGAACGATTTCCGACGATTCGCAACAGCGAACGTACTATCAGCATTCGATCCAGTAGTTCTGGCCAAACTATTAGCGTGCCAGATGGCACTTCATCATTCAGTATTCAAGATACAATTTTTGTGAACAAGCAAGACTCCTGCGTAAGAACCCGATTTATCCTTAACTTGCTAGTAGTCAAAAGCACAGTTCAAAAAAATGAGCTTCAGCGTATGTTTGAATTTCACACCCAGCATGGGCCGAATTTCAATATATCGAGAGGAGCTCTCAGAAGAAAAACAGAGACGACTGAAAGTATTGTGTTGAGCCAATTTCAGAATTTATATCTACTCCCTGGCTTGCACGAGACCTCTATAGGTAAATTCCTCGATAAACACTCTGCATTAATCCACAAGGGGTTCGCAACAGATAACTATATTTATGAGCCAACTTTAAAGTGGCTTGCACCGTCTGATCAGCCGAGAAAAGATATAAATCCAGATTTGATGATTCAACGCGCTGATAAATACTACGATATTATAGATCTGAAAACAGGGGAGCTTTTTACTAAATCACTTGTCGTTGGGGAACGTGAGCGTAGGAAGTTGAGTGCCAAGGCGATGGAAGGAGTAGCGCAACTCGCTAACTATAGAGAGTATTTCACTCACACAGATAATGCGGAATACGCAAGAGCTCAGTTCGGGATCACTGTTAAAAAACCAAAACTAATTTTGGTAATCGGTACGTTAGATAATTTGGATGACGAAAAGCTAATCGCGGCATGTCGTATGTTTTTAGGCGAGGACTTTACAATTATGAATTATGACACCCTTGTTGCACAGATTTTACTCTAATATTAGCAGTGCTATACATTGAATCAGACAGCACAGTGCAGCGTGTAAATTTTAGTCTTGAGTCTGGTGTGCTGAAGGCGATCGATGCTACTGCGAAAGCTCGCAATGTGACCCGATCTGCCTTTGTGGCGCATTCAACACGTAATGAGATTGAAGGTAGGAGTTAATACGCTTTTGCGTATAGGTGTGATTTATCAGCTATCGCGTATAAACGCTGTGGGACAAGATTTAGGCATTTAGGGAGTTGACATGACTTTAGTCGCCACCAATTATGGTGCTATTTATTTTAGGCCTTATTGAGTCGTGCTGGATTGTTGGTCGTGGGAATTGCATTTCTACTGTTTACTTTGTATGAAATAAATAAATTCAGATCGTTGCATGGGTCCACTGCAGTAAGAAATTGTTTGATATTAAAATCAATTCTGACGTTTGGTGCTGGTGTGTTTATAGTGGCGGATTGGTGGAGTCATAGCTACTATGCCACCTAACAAGCAATTCACTCTACATATAAAAATACCAATTGCTGCTAATGGGCCGGTGAGTGCCCAATGCGGCTCATAGATTCGAATCTAACATAGGAATACGCTGATGAAAAATAAAGCACATGCGAAGTTGTTGATGACAATCTCGAAGATATCAGTCTGAAGACAGACGTCGTGATTGGTGTTTGGTCACATAGACCCAAGGGACTTAGAAGTCCCGTGGGTCTCGAATCGGTATTAAACCGTATTCGCCGTCTGACCGCCATCAAACATGAGATTAGTGCCGTGGATGTAGCTAGCGGCCGGGGAG
>CALDTK010000268.1 GCA_937924035.1 uncultured Saprospiraceae bacterium
AATGTCTCTCCAGGATTTCCAAACAGATGAAACCGTGGGTCTACTTTATGATTTACTCGGTGAAGACAATTTTGATTTCATCCGTTTTAGCTATCGTCCTGCTGTTGATCGCGATGCTGCAAGTATGACCTTTCACCTCACGCAAGGAGAAAAGAAAGATATTAAAGAGAGTATCAATCATCCCGATAACGTGCTTGCGATGGAGAAGCTGAAGCGAGTGTTGATCAATAAATAGAATAGTCTACTTTTTTACCTGCGATTCAGTTTTTTGCGTCTTCAACTGCCAAGTCAGTACTACCATCATCGCTAAGGCAAATAAGATGAATCCGTAGCCAATCCTAAGGTCAAAGCGCTCCGTAAGGAAGCCAATCACCGCTGGTCCAAGGAACAAGCCCAAATAGGATATTGACGTTACCATACTCAGCGCAGCACTTGCCGAAAGCTTAGGAATACTTCCCGACAGACTGAAGATTATCGGTACAGCAACCGAAAGCCCTGTGCCTACCATCGCAGCACCGAGGATAGTGGTGTAAGGGTTAGGTAAGGCGAGGGCGATAAGCATACCTGTAAAGGCAAGACTTGACCCGCCGCGCAGAATTAATTGATCTCCAATAGTTGCTCTGAAACGATCTCCAAATACCCGTCCAAGTGTCATTGTGATGGCAAAGGCTGCCAAAGACCAAGGTGCCATAAATTCCTCGCTACCAGCGATCTCGAGCATATACTTGGCCGTCCAGTCTGAGATGCTGGCCTCGCTCATCATAGAGCAAAAACCTATAGCGCCGATAAGCCAAGTTGCGCGCACGGGGAATCTAAAAGCAGAGGTGTCCGCATCTTTTGGTTCATCCTCTTCACGCATGTGCGGGTAGAGTCGAGGGTAGGCATAGGCCAGGAGCGCGATTGCCATGATTGCTGCTAGCGAGAGATGCCATTGAAAGGAAAAACTGAGTTTGATAATCAATGAACTAGTCAAAGCTCCAACAATCATGGCCGCACTAAACCCTGCGTGAAAAGATGAAAGAATCGGCTTTTCATATGCACGCTCTACCTCAACCGCTTGGGCATTCATAGCAACGTCAAGTAGTCCAAACGCAACGCCCATTAAGGCATAAATCACGAAGAGCATGATTGGAGCAGAAAACAGTGGAATACCTGGGATGATGATGATGTAAAGCAACGAGGTGAGTAAGCACACCTTCATGACGCCTAGCCGTTCGTTGATGAATGCAGCGAAGGGCATGGATAAAAATGCTCCCAAACTCGCCGTAATCAAGACAAAGCCCATCGTCGCATCATTGATGTTGTATTGCTCTTGAATAGCGGGAACACGAGCGGCCCAACTAGAGTACAACCATCCATTGAGCGCGAACAAGGCAAGTACTGCCCAGCGGTGGGTGGATAGCGATAAAGGGTTTTTCACTGGCGGAAAGGTAGGTCTTATAATTCGCCACGCTACCGTTATTGTTAGTCTTTTCTAGAGTAATTGGATTGCCAATTAGATTGTTGATGTATCAGTATATTAAGATTGCCATTATCTATTGCACCAATTGAACCCATTGACAAACACTATCGATAAAGGCTCAGTAAGGCTGAATTACATGTCGTACATGTATAGACAAGTAATTAATCTTGTAATACCCCAATTATTGGTGAATTATGCTGCTAGTCAGCTAGCTTAACCGCTGAGATACTATCGTAAAATATATCCTCGTTCGGGATATAAAAACGAAGAGTCACCTTGCCATCTTTCAGTTCAGTGTACGCTAATCCTTGATCTACCCAAGCGTGCCTTTCTCGCCATGTAAGTCGATAATGATCGCCGCCTACCGGTTGCAATAGTGCATCCAGTTGAGGGGCCTGAGGAAAACTGAGCTCTAGGTTCTTGCCAGTACTTGCCTTAACGGTGAACGTCCCATAGGTCACATCGCGATACGTTCCGGGCGTCAATGGATGGACGTCTGGTTTGTTTTGCGCAAGGGAAAGCAAATAAGGCACACTGTCCTGATGCATAAACCAGTTCTCATGGCCAGCGCGTTCGTTTTTTAAACCCTCATCAAGCCAAGTCGCCGAACCTTTGCCCATGAACTGTTTGACGATTTCTGTGCTCAGCGCACGAGGAAATCCTGTCATGCTATTGGTTAAGATAACAACTCCTAAATCCAAATCTGGCACTAAAACCACGCGTGAGTACATACCATCATAGCCTCCACCGTGGCCTGCAACTAAATGTCCATCGTCGTTCGCAAGAAACCAACCTAGCCCGTAAGAAGTAAAATCAGGAGTGCCACCAAAGACACTTTTCGGACGCATAGTTGTCCGTTGAACGCGTTTGCTCCAAATGGTATCGCCGTTAAAGACACCATCATTTAGATTACAGCTAATCCACTTTAGCATGTCATTACTACTCGACCAAATACCTCCAGCTGCTCCAGGCGCATCCCAAGCTACTGGTGGAATTGAGTTGTTTTCTTGACGAGTCACGTGGCCGTAAGCAAAATTATCCGACGGTAAATCACGGACGCGAGTCACTGTCCGTTCCATTCCGAGTGGAGTGAAAATTTGTTCGTCTACTGCCTGCGTCCAAGGTTTGCCTACAACTTCACCGATAACTTCTCCGGCAGCTATAAACATCACATTACTGTAGCCATAGCCAGCTCTGAAAGGATATTCAAGTTCTAGGTCTTTGACTTTCGTCAAAACTTCACGCGGATTGATTTTTCGCTTAAACCACAAGTGGTCTCCCTTAAACGTGCCGAGACCCGTGCGGTGGGTCATTAAATCTTCCACGATGGCGAGCTTCGTGACCTCCTCACTAGGGAATTTGAGGTAGGGTAAATACTGCGACACAGGATCTTTCAAGGATAGCTTTCCTTGATCTTCAAGCATTGCTGTCATGGTGCCTACAAATGCCTTGGTATTGGATGCGATTGCAAAAAGCGTGTTGGCGTCCACAGCTTCTTCTGTACCCAATTTTCGTACGCCGTAACCTTCAGAAAGCAGGATCTTTCCGTCCTTTATGACCCCTATCGAAAAGCCAGGGACAGCAAAACTGTCCATTGCAGCTTTCGCCAAAACCTCAATGGATGCAGCAGAGGGAACGCTATCTAGAGCTGTACTAAAAGCATACTCGCGAAGATCTAGACTAGTGATTCTGCAGTCTAGAGTAGGTTTTGCCGAAAGGCTCACAGATAGAATAAGTCCAGCCAAAAGGGCCAAAAGGCGGAAGAATGTAGTCATTAGGTTCTCATTATGATTGGCGCAATAAAGGTACTCGCATACGCTTTCTTATCTTTGGATCTTGAAAACACGCCTCATGAAATTACTATTCCCACTCTTTTTCACTCTCTTTACAGCAACTGTAGCAATTGCTCAATCCACACCAACTGCCTCACAACCAACGCAAAGTGTTGTGCTCTCCGAGGAAGGTGATGGTCCAGTAATCCTGTTTGACAAGCAAGAAATTACCCAAGCACAGCTTGCCGAAATGGATGAGCGAAGTATCGGAGACATTCAAATTTTATCGGGGGCGCAAGCAAAAGAACGCTTCGGAAAGTACGGTAAAAACGGTGCAATTGTCATTTCTTCAACTCCTCCTGCTGATGTCATTCAAGCAGACCAAGTTGCTAAAAAACGTCCATCAGCTCCTGCAGAGCAAGTTACGTATGCTTCTGGAGACGAGGTGAAAATGTCTTTCGGCACTGATTTGAACGCACACGTTGTCATAGACGGAAAGCCTTCTACCATGGAGGCTCTTCAGGCCTTGTCTCCTGATCAAATCAAATCAATGGAAGTGGTCAAGGGCGATGCTGCCATCACGAAGTACGGTGACGTTGCCAAAGAAGGTGCCATTGAGGTGACCACCAAGCGGTAAAGTCTGCTGTAGGCTACCTTTAGCCCATGGCATGGCTGCGCTCAAGGCGCGAAGACAAACGCAGCGATGAAAAGCTAGCGAATGATTACCGACAATCGGAAGATCAAGCTGTGCTTGGGATTCTCTACGGGAGATATCTCGAGTTGATGTATGGCCTTTGCCTACAGTACTTCAAAGACTCCGCGCGCGCAGAAGATGCAACGCTTGATCTTTACGAAGAGCTGCGTGTCAAATTGCTCAAACACCAAGTCGATAATTTTAGACCTTGGGTATACAGATTGGCACGTAACCATTGCCTTATGGTGCTCCGCCGTGGAGCTTCTCACATGACAATGGACTCAAGTAGCGTGGCTGCTTCACACGAACTTGACCCGGTTGATATGCAATTTGCCGACAATTCGCATCTAGAGGATGAAGCCATAGAAAAAGAAGCCCTTTTGGTAGCACTCGAAGCCTGTACGGAGGCACTCCCTTCTAATCAAAGTGACTGTATAAAGCGTTTCTACCTCAATGGTGAAAGCTATGCAGACATTGCCAATACGCTTTCAGTTACCGTAGGTAAGGTTCGTAGCGCGATTCAGAACGGGCGGCGCAATCTGAAGATATGCCTTGAAGGAAAAAAAGCCCATGCCTAAGACCAATCAACCATATGACCCTCAGCCGGAGCGCGGTGATGCGCTGGGCGAGTTGGCGCGTAAAGGTTATCAGGCTGTGCCCGGTGATCATGCGGCTAGATTGAAGTCGCTACAAGATCGTTTGGGCTTACCAGCCCAGGAGGAACCTGTACCAGAAGCTATAGTTAGGACAATGCGTCCAAGACGTTGGCTAGCTGTCGCGGCTGGGATCGCAGCTCTTTTGGTCGCAGGAATTGCGCTTCTCACTTATGATTCTTCGGAGCAAAAAGTTGCTCGTGATATGACGCAAGCTGAAGCGCCTTATGAACCAGAAGCGGATAATTCTGCTGCTGATGTTTCAGAAGTCGTTGAAGAAGCGGAATATATCGCGGTTTCGACTGCGGATAAGAACAAGGACACAAAGCCTGAGCCTTCATCAAATAGCACGACAGATCAAAAGGAAAGTTTAGAAACACAAAGTGATCTTTTGGTGGGACAGTCTTCTGAGGCATCTAACTCTGGATCTCCAATTGCCTCACCTCCAGTAGTGGCAGAAGATCAAGCGCTTGATGATGCAATCGCAGCGGCGCCTGAAAAGATGGAAGAAGAGGTAGATAAAGTTACAAATACTGATCAGAGAGCAGCAACTAGTGCTCCTCCCTCCGCCAAATCAATAAATGGGAGTGAGCGAGCTAAAAAACGAGATATCAATATACTTGCGGATGGTGCTGAGGCAGTAGCGGAAAATACGAGTGGTGATGGTTCATCTAGTTATCGCATGGAACGAGCTACGGCTGTTAAAACCAGAGAGGTTTCGGGTGAAGTCATAGAGCCTTCAGGTGTCCCTGTTATTGGAGCCATACTTACGATCGAAGAAACGGGGCAACAAGCAGTAACCGATCAGAAAGGAGAATTCTTGATACTCGTGGATGATAAAGCAGTCGTAGGCCAAATCGCGGCTGAAGGGTATAGTACGTTTCTCTTTGATGTTACCGCTGGTGAGGAATATCGAATCTACTTACCGCGAGTGTCAAGCTCTTTACCTTCAGCTCAGCTAAAAGGCAAAGAGGTGGGACTGCGCATCGTAGCTCCTAAAGCAGAGCCGTATCCAGCATTCGATGAATACGTAGCTACAAAGCGAAGCGAATTTTCAGGACAGAAAGCAGTCGTTCAGTTTGATGTGAACCGTTTTGGAAGGCCAAGGCAAATTGTTGCTGGACCGGGTAAGCAAAACCGAGATGCGGTGAAGCAAATAAAAGAGTGGCTTAAGAATGGCCCGGATTGGCCTGAAGCTTATCAAAAGAATTCGTGGAGATATGAGGTGAACTTAAAATAGACTTAAGCTCTATTTTCTCAAAAAATAAACCTAAATGTTTAACCAATAGGTCAATTTTGCAACGATTGAACGATTACGGGTTGCATTTCCGAAGGTGTCATAGTTGTCGGAATAAACGATAAATAAATCTGATACTGGAGCGTATCTCCATTGGAATCGGATGTTTGTATTTAAGTTGTCTAACTGGTTGTTGTATTGCGCT
>CALDTK010000269.1 GCA_937924035.1 uncultured Saprospiraceae bacterium
GATGCGAGCACCATACGCTTCACCTTGTCTACATCAGCAGCATCGATAGGTGCATGTGTACGCGCAGGAAGCGGATCTTGCCACATCAATTCTTCTTTCGGAACTTCTGGTCCGAGGTAACGAGAAAGTGGACCCATATCACGGTGCGTCAACTTGAACCAAGCACGTGCATAGGCATCCTCGAATGCTTCTGGGTTTTCGTAGAAGTGACGAGAGATCTTCTCGTATGCTGGATCCTCGCGTAAAGAAAGGTCAGTCGTGAGCATAAACGGCTGATGCGTCTTCGCAGGGTTGTGCGCATCAGGAATCATTCCTGCACCGGCATCGCCTACTGGCTTCCACTGGTGAGCTCCTGCTGGGCTTTTCGTTAGCTCCCACTCGAACTCGAAGAGGTGCTTAAAGTAATCGTGACTCCACTTCGCTGGTGTCGTCGTCCAAGCGCCTTCGATACCACTAGTAATGGTGTGCTCACCGTGGCCAGGGCCGAATGAACTGTTCCAACCAGTACCCATCTCTGCGATGGTTGCACCTTCTGGCTCTGCTCCTACATACTTATCTGGATCGGCAGCACCGTGCGTTTTACCGAAGGTGTGTCCACCAGCGATAAGTGCTACGGTCTCCTCGTCGTTCATGGCCATACGGCCAAACGTCTCACGGATATCGTGTGCTGCTGCTTTTGGATCAGGAACACCCTCTGGTCCTTGTGGGTTGACATAGATCAAGCCCATGTGCGATGCACCGAGTGGCTGCTCGAGCTCACGCGGTCCGCCGTCATGCTTATAACGCTTGTCCGTACCGAGCCACTCTGACTCAGATCCCCAATAAACATCTTCTTCTGGTTGCCATGCGTCATCACGTCCACCAGCGAAGCCAAAAGTTTTGAAGCCCATGGATTCGTGCGCAACGTTTCCTGCAAGAATCATAAGGTCAGCCCAAGAGAGCTTCTTGCCATACTTCTGCTTTACTGGCCAAAGTAGGAGGCGTGCTTTGTCAAGATTTGCGTTGTCGGGCCAGCTGTTGAGGGGCGCAAAACGCTGCATGCCTGAGCCCGCACCTCCACGTCCGTCATGGATACGGTAGGTACCTGCAGCGTGCCATGCCATGCGAATCATGAACGGTCCGTAGTGGCCATAATCTGCTGGCCACCACTCTTTCGAGTCAGTCATAAGGTCTGTAAGGTCTTGCTTTACAGCCTTGAGGTCGAGCGACTTAAACTCCTTTGCATAGTCGAAATCTGGCCCCATTGGGTTGGCCTTTTCCGAGTGCTGATGAAGGATGTTGACTTTCAGCTGGTTTGGCCACCAATCCTTGTTTTGGTTCCCGTTTCCTGCTGCTTGACTGATACCACCGTTGAGGTAAGGGCACTGGGCTGCATCGCCACTACCGTTGCTTGAATGATCCATAGGTTTCTTGATTTGCTGCGAAAATAACAATGCGAACGGTATAGATTGCATTGAATTATCGAGTGAAAGTATAGATGATGTCTATTATTTGAGGAGGGTCTAAGCTTTCGCCAAAACGGGGGAATCGCCCGAATAAATTCCGGGCTACCTAAGAGGGTCACCGCTATGCGGCTGCGATAAATAGCGCTGACCCTGCTCTCACGTAACCGCGGGTTTAAAAGCACCAACCATCAACCCAGAAAAACATCATCAAAAATATAGCGCTCATAGTATTCAACTTCTTGCTCGTCGAGCATTTCGACATACTCTTCACGAAAAGATGCAATACCATGGTGTTGCTCTTGATTTCCGATATAGTACTTTACGGCTGGCCACCCCTTCTTACTCACTGAGAAAGCACCATATCCTCGCTGCCACTCAAATTCTTTATTAAAGTGTTCCACGATAAAACTGGAACTAGAAGACTTCCATGCACCTACTAAATCAGAAATAGCATCTGCTGGATGTAGGCTTACAAAGACATGAATATGATCAGGCATTGCATAAATCTTGAGCACTTTGTGTTTTCGCTTTTCGATAATTTCAACGATGTACCGTTCTAGCCTTATTCGCCATTCTGGATCAATAAGCGCTTGACGATATTTAACACCTGTTACGATATGAATCCCTAATTGAGTATACGTATTTGCCATGGTTAAATTTAGGATATAACCTGAATATTGCTCGATTATCGCCCGAATAAATAGCGACGACGTAGCCGCACAGCGAAGGCGCATAGCGCTGACCCTGAAATGTAACCATGGGTTTACCCGTGGGACTGGCCTACATAAGAGGATCACCGCTATGCGGCTGTGACATATAACAATGACGTAGCCGCACAGCAAAGGCGCATAGCGCCGACCCTGCAACGTAACCTTGGGTTTACCAGCGAGACTGGCCTACCTAAGAGGGTCACCGCTACGCGGCTGCGATAAATAGCGACGACGTAACCGATCAGCGAAGGCGCATAGCGCTGACCCCTCGCATGTAGCTATGGGTTTACCCGTGGCGATCTCACCGCCTTCCAATCCACCCTACTTGCAAGCCATACGCATAAGGGATATACGCATTGCCATATCGAAGATCGTTGTACCTCATAATGCCCGACTTGAAAAAAGCAGCGACGATGAAGCGCGAGTTTCCAGAACTCGCAATCGACGCCCCCATTTTTTGCTGCAATGCGAGTCCACCATTGAGCGGAGTAAGGGGCTGTACGGCCAATTCATAAAGCGCATCAAATTCAAGGAAAAAACTAACCTTCTCTTCAGGAGAAAACAACCGTCTGAAACCTGCTGAAAAATCAGAGTAAATCCAACCCGCACTTCCTGAGTAAGGAGAAAACGTTCCATCCCCATTTCCACTCATTCCTTCTTCGAGGTATCGATACCCTCCCAAACCTACTCCTGCCTTTAGACTATTATGAGCATTCAATTTATAGAAGTAACTCAGGTTTACATTGAGCGAGAAAGAGGGTGTTTGGGCTACAGGAAAACCTCCTTCATCATATTGTGATAAAGTTGCTTGAGCATTGTATTGAAAGCAATGAGCAACTCCACTCGTCAATTGAAGACTAGAACGGTCACGGAGTCGCTCTACTTCTTGCGCAAATAATTCTTGGAAAGAAAAGATGAATACAAAGGATACAGATATAATAATTTGAAATCGCATAGTCCAATTTGCCAACGAAGAATTTAAGAGAGGTATTGCTTTCTACAAGACCAACATAGAAATATTACCCCCAATAACATCATCCTTCATTTCATTCTTCAAAACTTCAAATTCCGTTTGGGTAGCGGACTTAGCAATCACGCCATCCTTCATCAAGAATATCTGATCGCAAGTATCACTCAACGTCGAAAAGATATGAGACGATATAATGACCGTCTTTCCCTTACGTTTTAACTCTTCAATAATGGCAGTGATGAGAATGTTGCTCTGAATGTCAACTCCATTAAATGGTTCGTCGAGAATGTATACATCGTTCTTCTGAAGGAGAATAGCCATGAGGGCTAGCTTCTTCTTCATCCCTGTAGAATACGTAACCGCATATTCATGAAGAGGGAGGTCAAAGATGTTTTGACCTTCGAAGTCCTCCTCCGCAATGCCTCTTGCAATACAATGCAGTTTCAAGTATTCCCAACCTGTGATATGAGAAAGAAAAATCGGGTTTGTCTCTAAAATGCCTAAGTGGTTCTTTAGAGTTTCGAATTTTGAGTCAATATCCCCCTCATAGCGCTCAATGCCTGCGATGCAATTAAAGAGCGTCGTTTTACCTGCGCCATTTTTGCCTACCACACCGTACACCTTCCCTGCGTCGAAGGAAAGATCAATTCCATTCAGGACAGTTTTACTTCCATACTTTTTAGACAAGTCCTTTATCGTAATCATTCGAGTATCGGCTTTAAATTTCTCTTTGCCTTTCGGTAAAACAAGACACAAACAACCGCAAGCATGGGGGGAAACCATAAGCTTAGTGCATAGAGAAGTCCTTGAGGTACACTCATCTCGTTTGGATAAGCAGAATACTTTGCTAGTACCATAGATAGCAAGAAGATTTGCCCAGCAGTAAAAACACCAAAAGAAACGAAAGTTCGTTCTGGAAAAAAGATACACAAAGCTATAAGAGTAGGTAGTGCTAGGAGCGAGGCGCAGATCGCGGAATACTTAAGTTTTCTTAGAATGAACGCTTTTGCACTATCTGAGAAAATCCAAGCATAATGCAACGGTTCGGGTTTCGCCTGAAAAGACATCATCAAAAAGAAAACAGCCCCTAGCGTACTTACACCGAGGTTGAAATTACCAACCTGAATCGCCTTAATCAACACGAAATATATCACACCAATAAGTATATAGGTTTTCCGAAACCCGACGATATTCTCAAAAGGAGTTTTCCCGAAAGGCGTCGGAATAACCCTAGAATTTAAGGCTACTCGCTGGATCAGCACCGATAAAATAGCCACACAACCTACAAGCAGTGCGACGAGGTGCTCAGCGGCATAGAAGAGGTACAGCACAAATGGCAACGCTACGGCTAAGTTTTCAAGCAACCTAACTTTCAAATATGCTTTGCGAGGAAAAAGCACACTCAACAAACGAACACGATTGTGTTCACCTAAGCGAAAAATCGCAATAGCAGCAAACAGAAGGTAAAGCCAGTTGGCATATTCCGTTTTGAAAAACAAATACGCAGAAAGCAAAACAAACACTACTGCTCCAAGTACACTAGCAATGAAGGGATGGACACCGAGCTCACGCACCCAACGACTGTACCGATTTAGCTGTAAAGTGAAGTAATATTTCAATCGACGACTATTGGAGAATAGCAAGGTATGCGCTCTGCCTTGCGGATACTAGAATACTCTATGTACTTTCTACAAACTCGCCTGACTACTCGACCAAACGATAAGCGGATCAATTTTTATTCCACGCAAGCATCTCAACATATAGCTCATCAAAACTGGTCGACAATTCACAAAGCTCATCAAATGTCAAGCCTTTCTCTTCCATGAGATATTGAACTACTAGTGAATACTTGAAATAGGAAAAAACCTGCATGGTCCCATCACCAATATCAAATACAGGTAAACCGACATGTTCTTTTGTTTCTTCAACAAGAAAATTATCAATTCTTGACTTTAATTTGTCATCATTTTTATATGCCCTTGCAATATAATCGGCATGTCCTTCCAATTTCCAGTTGCGGGTCCCCATGGTAGATTTGATTACGTAGCCAAATCGCGCATCAAATTGCAGGTTGTGCATGAACTCATGAGCAAGTACATAAGCCAGATCAAATTGACGAACCTCGTTTTCGTTTATTGCCCATTGTGTCTCTGCGATGTTCTCGTCAAACTTGACAGTGCAATTCATCAGGACCGTTTTGTCGAGGAATGCATAGGCATACGGCTGCCCTATTAGCGGGTTCAAATATGGGTATACCTTGTCATCATTCATACAAAGTTGCAAGGTGATATTTTCATGAAACAGTGGTGACTGTTTTAACAGTTCAACGGCCTCCTTAATTACAGTCTCGGTGTTTCCATCTAATGCATCGTTATGAAAAACAGTGACCACGTCATACTCCGTAGCGTTCGCATAGGAGAGTTTTGGATTTAAAATCAAGAGTACCCAAAAGAAGCAACTGATTGCTAAAAGGGAAACTGATCCGAGAATTGTCTTCTTGAGTAATTTTCGCATAATTGTGGGGTTGTGAGGCAGAATAAATGCCTTCACCTAAATCTAAGATCTAAATAAATATCTCTACCCAACTATTAGACCAACGCTACCCTACGCTCTTTAAAGCGCATCGAACTCCGCCTTCTTGGCACTGAACCACTCCTGCATCGCTTCTGGGGTCTGCATGAGAACCTGCATGTCTTTCATTGCTTTAAGATGTTCCGCATCTCCAGCTTCAAACATTGCTTTGCCGTGAGCCTTGCTCTGAGCAGCGATCTCTTCAAAGGTATTGGCTTGGAATTCCAAGTCGCAGGCACCACCTAGTTGTTTGCAGGTCATTGTTTTCATGGTTGAGGTTTTGTT
>CALDTK010000270.1 GCA_937924035.1 uncultured Saprospiraceae bacterium
GCTACTTCTTGACCTGTTTTGACGGAAGTCAGCAACAATGCAAAACGACTTCCATCTTTATTAAACACACGTACTCGTCGTATCTCATTCTTCACAGGATCATAAGTCAGGCGAATCTTAGACATTTCGGACTCACGATCAGTTGGCTTAAATTCAATCTGTCGGAGTGTGGTGCCGTCTTCTTCGATTTCACCGACAATGTCATACTCGTAACCATCACTATCGTAAATAGTCAGCAAGTCTTGAGGGCTCATAAAGCCTCCTTCTGAAGAACTGTCCTCAGCATCGTAAACCTGGACTTCTTGATTATCTGGGAGATACATCCAAACGGTTTCCCCATCAGAAATGACTATCTGCTGATCGAACTCAACACGGAAACGTTCGCCAGATTGGGTGATGGTACCTGTTTGCACTTCAGCTGGTGTTTCTGGAAACTGAATTTCAAGTGCGACATCAGCCTGAAGACTACCTCCAGCTTCATACTTAGTACGTAATTTCTGAAGGTCTGCCCTCGCTTTACCTGTCTTACCCTGAGAAGGGCTAGGAGCTTGCGCCAAAACCACAGAAGCTAAACTCACTAAAACGACTATAAAAAGGACTATTCGAGCAATCGTACGCATGATAGAAGAGTTTACAGTGCTTCAAATGAAACACTCATTCGAGAGTAGAACGCTCAAAGTACATGATTGTAACACGCCGGGATGTTAAGACACCCTTAATTATTCCTTTGGGAAAGGAGCCTAAAAATGCTCTCTTCAAAAAAAACGTTTCGCCTGGGGGAGGCGAAACGATAAAATGGAGAAAACTGTGTCTGTGTAAGTGGCTCTGGGGCAGCCTTAAATTTGATCTAGTCTTTCCTGACTTTAGTATGGAGAAACCACCGTAAAGAGACTCAAAATGACGAGAGCAAAAATTAAGAAGCGATTAGCTTTTTTCATGGGGGAGTAAAATCAAATTCACGCTTTTGACGGTATGGTTTGTCTCGCGTCACATATTAAATTAAAAAATATTCGTTAGTGCTGATCTCTACCTCTACTATAAGTATCATTGTTCTTAGATGAGTATACGCAAACTCGCATCTGAAACAGCCATTTATGGACTGTCCTCCATACTGGGCAGAGGCTTGTACTTTATGCTGACGCCTTTGTACACGGGTTTTTTCAGTCCCTTTGAATTAGGGATTCAAACTGATGTTTTCGCGATTGTGAGCTTTTTGATGGTCCTCGCAACATTAAGACTCGACATTGCCTATTTCCGCAACTACAAAACAGAGAGTCCTGAAGCGCTTTTTGGGACAAGTTTCCTTACTATAGCAGGTCTTGGTGCCATGCTAGGAGGTAGTCTGTTGATACTTTCCCCTTGGCTTGCAGAGATGTTTGGCTACCCAGCCTATCAATGGCTGTTTGCTATCGCTGGTGGAATTATACTCTTCGATGCAATGCTTGAATTGCCACTGGCCAAACTCCGCATGGAGCAACGGCCTTGGAGGTTTGCCTTTGTCCGCCTAACAGGAATAGCCATAAACCTTGGCTTAAACTTATTTTGGTTGTACTTCCTCCCTAAATGGCCCAATGCACCAACGTGGTTAGCAACACCTTTTGCTGGAATTACATATATATTCTTGGCAACGATTGCCTCCTCAGGGGTTTCTTTTTTGCTACTCACTCCAGAGTTGAAAGGGATGAACTGGCGTGTAGACTGGAAATTGCTAAAGAAGCTCTTAGCATTTTCTACGCCCTTGGTTGTGGTAGGCTTCAGCTACATCGTCAATGAGATGCTCGATCGCAAGCTCTTGCCGCTCCTTTGGCCTGGTGGAATTGAAGAAGGGCTAGAATTGCTAGGCGTTTACGGCCAGAACTACAAGCTTGCCATGCTGCTTGCCCTCTTTACACAGGCTTTTCGCTATGGCGCGGAGCCGTTCTTTTTTAGAGAAAGTGGATCAAAGGAGGCTCCAGAGAATTATGCGAGACTAGCGCGGTATTTTCTGATTGCTGCTTTGTTCGGGTTTTTAGCGGTGTCCCTCTACCTGCCGGTATTCAGTCAGGTGTTTTTGCGAAAGCCAGAATTTAGGATAGGCAGCGACGTGGTTCCCATTCTTCTGTTGGCCAACCTATGCCTTGGGATGTACTACAACTTTGCCGTTTGGTACAAGGTGACCGACAAGACCAAAATTGGCGCCTACATTAGTGTGGG
This sequence comes from uncultured Saprospiraceae bacterium, assembly GCA_937924035.1. Lineage (GTDB taxonomy): Bacteria > Bacteroidota > Bacteroidia > Chitinophagales > Saprospiraceae > CALDTK01. Next base: position 2,194 of record CALDTK010000270.1, read on the forward strand.
AGGAGCGATGATCACCATCCTGCTAAACATAATCCTCATTCCAAAATTTGGATTTTACGGGTGCGCCTGGACTACTCTAATCTGCTATGCAGTCATGATGAAAACTTCATGGTGGTTAGGCCGGAAACACTACCCTATACCTTATGATATCAAAGCGATGTGGGGCTATACAGCATTCGCCGTCGCAATCTTTGGCTCGTATTGGCTGCTTTCGCCAAAACTAGGAACGGGTGTTTTAGAATTAGCAGTTTCAGGAGGTAGCACTGCTATATGGGCTGCTAATCTTGGTCTTGCTACGGCAGGACTCGCGAGCTTTGCGCTTGTTGTTTGGATTAAAGAACGTAAGAAGCTGTTTCCGCCGAGGTCGACTACATAAAGAA
>CALDTK010000271.1 GCA_937924035.1 uncultured Saprospiraceae bacterium
TCATAGCCGACGTATCCAAATTTAAGACTATCGGCACCGCTGATCTCTAAAGACCAATTGCCGTCAACATCGGCAGTAGTCCCTATTTGCGTTGGGATTGCGAGAACCGTACCGCCAATAAGCGCTTGGCCCGCTGCATCTTGAAGTGTGCCAGAGAGTGATTGAGCGCTTAGGTCGGCTTTCGCCAAAACCAAACAAAAGCAGAGAAGAAGAAGACCTACCTCGAATATTCGAGAGGGCCATCTATTGAAAAAATGAGAATTCATATTGTCTATTGCTGAGATTAGAAAAGATTGACTAGGTGGCTACTCCGTGTGAGTAGCTGTCAACTTTTCCTAGCAGCGATAGACTTGCAGCAAGGCACGACTCCTTGATTGAGGAATGGGCCTTAGTGGCGGAGGCCTTACATAAGGATTTAGATCCTCAGAACTCACAGGTAAGCGTGCTACATAGCTAACGTTTGAGCATACAAAGGAGACCTGTCCTTCTAATACTAAATCGTCACCAACAGCGAGATCTAATTGTGATGGCTCCCAGTCTACCTGATTGGTACAGCAGCCCTTTTTTTGATCTGATTCAGCAATTGCTGGTTTTTTACAGCAGGAGGTCGCTGGCTTTTCATTTACAACTGGTGCATGCGCTGTACAGCTATGTATACTAGCCTTCTCATGATTGCAGCCTAAAGACCCTATCCATATCCCAGCCGACTGCACGATGCCCCCACACAAGTGTTGGACACGCGGCAGGCCAGTCGTACTGAGAAGTACCACAATGCCGATGAGCATGGTGAGGTATTGGCGCATAGATGGATAACGCAAAGGCGAGCGATTTCGTTTCGACAGAACAAAAATAAGAAAGCCCGATTGCTTGCGCAATCGGGCTTTTATAGCGTCGGATTTTTAGGATGTTAGTCCTAGTTATATCCTGGGTTCTGTGTAAGAACACCTGACTGAAGGTCAATTTGACCTTGTGGGATAGGCCACATATCGTTCTTTGCAGAAGTGTATGTAGACGCAGTAGTGAACTGAGAAGGAATCAATGTACGCTCGAATGCGACATAGTCATTCAATACTTCAGCGGCAACACCCCAACGTACTAAATCGAACCAACGATGGCCCTCATTAGAAAGCTCAAGCTTACGCTCCATACGAAGAGCATCAGTAGCAATTGCAGGATCAGTCCAAGGTGAATCGTAAGTAGAAATAGAATAGTTAGCAGCGTCTGTACCGTCGTCGTTCTTAACGAATCCGTCAGAATTCATTGCACGCATACGAACACGATTTACAAGTCCGCGGGCTCTTTCTAAGTCACCAGCACCATTGTTACCAATATATGCTTCAGCTGCCATTAAGAGAACATCAGCAAAACGGATGATGTTGAAGTTCATAGCAGTGTAACCTGACGTCCAGCTTGATCCATCTTGAAGTGTCCCTGTTTGTCGAGAATAGTAGATGAATTTCTTTGGAGAATATGGGCCTCCATAAGGCTGGCTACGGATCCAAGCTTTACCTGGGTGTAATCCCCAGTCAAGGTAAGGAATGTCACGACGACCAACTGAGTGATCTAATCGTGGGTCCAATGGACCAGCATCTGGAGTGAATGCATCAGCAGACTCAATCCCCAAGTCATTCGCAACGCTGTTTCCAGCAGCATTGTAACTACCATCAAGTAGTGGAAGACCGTTCGCATCTACACGGAAACTATTTACTAAGTCGAAACTTGGCTGCCAGAACCCACAGCATCCACCGACAGGTGAACCTTGTAGGTGAGAAAGGTCAAGAGCGAAGTTTGCATTTGCTACAGCTCCTGTATTAGCAGCTGCTTGAATTGCAAAAATTGATTCCATGTTATTATCAAACTCAGCGTTGAATACGTCTGAGTAGTTTGGCATTAGGTCGAGACTAGCACCTCCAGAAGTAACTCCGCTATCGATAACATCTTGTAATACCGTCGCAGCTTCTCCGTACTTCTTTTGATAAAGAAGAACCTTACCTAAGTACGCTTCAGCAGCTGTCTTGTTAGCCATACCTACAGAAGACTGAGTCTCAGGTAGTCCATCAATTGCAGCACGGAAATCGGCCTCTATATTAGCGATGTTGTCCGTATTAGGAACAGCAGGAATATCTGCTGCGGTTACATCTTCGTTGAAATAAGGAATATTACCGAAGTGCTTATGTAATTCAAAGAAGAAGTGAGCACGAAGGAAAGTTGCTTGAGCAATCATGTTAGCTCGGAACTCATCTGTAACTCTCGTGTCTACCGAATTTTTAGCAATTCGGATCGCAGAATTAGCACGAGTCACGCCTTCATACATTCCTCGCCACTTATCGGCTGGTACGCTCGATGTAGCATTCAGGTTGTAAGTAACAACGAGATCAATCTCGTTTCCGTCACCAGGCTCTGTTCCTTTGTTTGCTTCCCCTCCTTGGATAGAAGACGAAACCCAGTTATAAGAGCTTGCGAAGCGGCTACCACCATTGTTGTTGCCAACTCCGATTCCCTTGAGAAGAGAGTATGTGCCGATAACAGCACCTTCAATTCCTGCTGGAGATGATAGGGCATCTTCTGTAAGTGCACCTGGAGGATCTGGCTCGAGGAACTCATCTGAGCAACCAGATACGAAAATGGCCAAACTCAGGGCCAAGACTGGAGCGAATTTCCAGCTAGTTGTTAAGTAGTTAATCATGGTATTGAATTTAAAAGCCGAGGCTTACACCTAGTTGAAATGAACGAGTAACCGGATAGTTGCCAACATCTATACCGAAGTTAGTATCAGCTGAACCACCTACGGCAGGATCAAGACCTTCATACCCTGTGATTGTAAACAAGTTGTTCGCACTTGCGAAGACGCGCGCACGGCTGAACTTGTCACCAAGTGCACTAGTCGGGATGTTGTAACCGATAGAAAGGTTACGAAGTCTTAGGTAGCTACCGTCTTCGATGTAGTAAGAACTCACTTGAGTATTCGTACTAAAGTTAGAACCAAGCTCTGCAATCGGAATACTAGAACCAGTGTTTGTTGGTGACCAAGCATCAAGCAAACGAGTGCTCTTTGCTGAACCTTCCGTAAATGAAACGAGGTAGTCTGTGTACCACTTGCTCATGTTGAAGATTTCGTTGCCGATCGAAGTGTATAGGAAAGCTTCGACATCGAAGTCTCCGTAACCAACCTTGAGGTTGAGTCCACCAGTAAAGTCTGGAACAGGATTTCCAATTTGCGTACGATCCGCAGCGTCAATCTTTCCATCTGCACCTGGAATTACATTACCATCTTCGTCTGTACCGTTGAGATCAGCAAAGCGGAAGCGTCCAGGAGCGGCACCGAGTTGGAAAGCATCTCCACCTGCAGCATTGACTTCGTCAAAACTCTGCCATAGGCCTTCAACTTGGTAGCCAAAGAACGTAGAGATAGATTGTCCAACTTCGTTACGAACGACATTACCTTCTAGACGAGTAAATCCTGCACTTTCGAAGAAGTCAATTCCTTCAGCAATTTCGATGATTTCGTTGTCTAGGATAGATCCTGTTATGTCCGCTTGCCAATTGAACTTACCTCTTCTGTCGCGATAAGTCAATAGAAGATCGACTCCTTGGTTATTGATAGTTGCAACATTCACAAAAGGTACGTTCGCTGCACCATTTACATTAGGAAGAGCTACGTTGAAGAGTACTCCTTCGTTGCGCTTTTGCCACAAGTCAAGAACAACTTCAAATTTGTCATTGAACATTGTTGCTTCAGCACCAAGATTGATCGTTGTACTTTCTTCCCATCGTGCATCAGGGTTACCAATTTGAGATTGGGCAAAACCTTGGATAGCACTGGAGTTAGTACCATTAATATCGTAAGCAGTATTGAATACACTACCACTGAAGAGGTTGAACTGATTGATAACACTAACTGCGTTAGCATTACCCATTACTCCCCATCCAGCACGAAGCTTAAGATCAGAAAGTGTAGAAGAAGGAGCTAAGAAGTCCTCACCTGTCACACGCCAAGCTGCTGATACTGCGGGGAAAATACCACTACGGTTATTCTCACCGAAGGCAGATGATTGATCACGACGGAGAACACCTGTTAAGTAGTACTTCCCTGCGTAGTTATAGTTAACCTGTCCAAATTGAGAAACGAACGTTCTTTGGGTTCCGAAACTAGAGTTGACGTTAGGGGCTGAAACTTGATTCAACGATGCGAAAGTCGGTGAGAACACAAATGGGTTGATTCCACCTGCACTTGTGAAGTAGAAATAATCTAGGAGGTTTGCCTCATATCCAACCAAACCTTTAATTCCGTGCTGGTCTCCGATCTTGTAGTCGAAGTTAAGCGTGTTAGTCCATACCCATGAGCCACCGTTTCCGTTAAACTCGCTGTAAGAGTTGTTTCCGATGTTCTCAGAACGCTCGTACGTTCTACGACCGAATGATCTTCCTCCAAACTGAAAGAAGTTTCCTCCGAAGAGTGTTTTTGCATACAAGCCAGGAAGGATATCAACTTCGGCGTACACGTTACCAAAGGCACTAAGGTTATTGTTTGTGTTGTCACCTAGTGACTCACGATTAGCAAGTGGGTTTGCTGCGTTTCCAAAGTTTGAACCACCTGCAGCTGTTCCACCATAACCTTCATTGTTCGGTCCAATTCGAGCAGGAATAATAGGAGAAACACGGAATGCCGTCAAAACGTCGCTTTCGTTGCTTGCAACGTCCTGTCCTCCTCCGCCACCGATTTGGCCGGTGTTATTGATAAAAGTAAACTGGAGGTTATTTCCGATACGAACGCGAGATGTCAAGTCAAACTCAGAATTTGCTCGGAATGCATAACGCTTAAATGCGTTATTGATAAGGATACCTTCTTGATCTTGGTAGTTAAGACCAAAGTAGTAGCGACCTTTCTCGCCTCCACCTGAGAAGCCAAGGCTGTGACGAGTCAATCGTGCAACACGTGTAATCTCATCGTACCAATCTGTTCCTTGTTGATTAGCCTCTTGAATTAAGAATACACCTGCATCTGGATCAATGCTAAATTGATCAAGCTCGGCTTGTGTCGGCTCTCCGAATCGAGCTGAGTTTGGTCCACCGACCTGAATGTAATCAGGTAGACGGATGTTGTTACCATCAGAAAAATCATACACAGGGTGAGTGATTGTCGCTGCATCAGGATCGCCACCAGCTAAGAAAATATCGTTTCGATATCCTTGGTAGATTACCTCAGCTTGCTGCTGAGGATTAAGAATCTCATTTCCAGTTCCTGGATCAGTAAATCCAATCAAACCATCATAGGTAACCTTCATCGTTCCATCACGAGAACCTTTCTTAGTCTCATAAACGATTACACCTCCAGATGCACGTGCTCCATAGATGGAAGCTGACGCAGCATCCTTAAGAATAGAAGTTGACTCAATATCCTCTGGTGGAAGAAATCCGATTCCATTTACAGGAACACCGTCGACGATGTAAAGAGGCTGGTTATTGTTGAACGAACCGAAACCACGGATACGAACCTTAGAGTCTGTTCCTGGCTGACCGTTGGAGATAACGGTTACACCAGAAGCACGTCC
>CALDTK010000272.1 GCA_937924035.1 uncultured Saprospiraceae bacterium
CTTCAAGGCGTTTGGGCGCGAAGGCATCGACCTGGAGATCTATATCATGGCCCACACCGATGGCGTCTACAAGGGCATCGACGACCTACTCGCCACAGGCATCAAAGACAAAGAAGAAGGCCTCCTGCTTAGCGACTTCAATACCGCCAGCCAGAGCGCACAGCAACCAGGCAAAGGCAAGCACCTCGAAGTATACCACGCCACCCAGCTGAGTAGCACCAAGATCTACGACATCTGGCACCTCAATGGATTTACCGACTTCGCCAAGGCCTACAAAGAAGAACTTCAAGAAGTGAAGGTGTTCTACTTCGCAGGGGTAGAGCGTCGCTTCAACGAGAAGAGCAACGAGTTTGAATTGGCACAGGCCATCATGCCCTCCGAGCGCTATTGGGATTGCGTGTCGAAGAAAAACGGACCCGACGAGTACCGCTTCAAGTACACCCGCATGCGTCACTTTTTGCGCAACCATGGCTACGGCAGGTTTGAAGTGCGCGATGGTGCCTTTCGCCTCATTCATCAAAACGGGCGCATCCTCACGGCTACCAATCCGCAAGGGGTGCAGGACTATGTGATGCAGTTTACCGAGGCACTCGAAGAAGAGCCGGTGTTGGAGATGATGCTGCGAGGATCTACCCAGTACCTCGGCATGGCCAACCTCAACAACATGTATCCCCGCATGCCTCAGCTGTTGAAGCCCGAGCCCGATGCGGTGTATTTAGCTTTCGCCAAAACCTACTGGAAGATCACCGCCGATGCCATCACCGAGTATCCAATCGCCGAGCTACCAGGCTACGTGTGGAAGGAGCAGGTGATCGACTTTGAGCCTGAGCTACTCAAAAAACCAATGGCCGACCTCACGGTAGTAGACGGCAAGCCGCATATCAAAATGTCGAAGGAGTTTTTCGAATGTGACATGGCCCGATTTGCCTACTACACCAGCTGGGAAAACTGGCGCGACGCCTATCGGTTTGGCAAAGATCCAGACGATGGACGTCAGAAGTATTTCGCCAAAACCAACACGCCTTGGAAGGATGTATCTGCTGAAGATCAGGAAGGCCTCACGCTAAGCCTCACCGCCAAGATGTTGGCAGCGGGCTACGCGCTCCAACCTTTTCGCGACTACTCGTGCATGAAGGCCATCATCGCCATGGATGCAAAAGAAACCGAGGTGGGCCAAAGCCAAGGCGGTACAGGAAAAAGCTTGTGGAGTCGCCAGTTCAACGAGATACGACAAGTGGTGACGATTGATGGCAAAAAGCGCAACCTCGCCGAGGATCAGTTCATTTATTCCAACGTCACAGAACGCACGGGCATCATCGTGATCGACGATTGCCGCATGAACTTTGACTTCGAGCACTTCTTTTCTCAGATTACACAAGGCATCACCGTCAATGCCAAAGGTGAGCCAGCCTACGATCTGGACCCGCCTCGCTTTATCTTCTCTACCAACCACGCCATGCGCGGCAACGGCAACAGCTTCGAGCGTCGCCAGTACTACGTCACGTTTACAGACTTCTTCAACAAACACCGCACACCAGCCGATGAGTTTGGCGGGCAGCTCTTCTACGATTGGGATCATCGCCAATGGTCGCTCTTCTACAATTGGATGGCCTGTTGTATCCAAGCGCACCTCCGCCACCAGCTCAACTTCTCGGTGAGTCTCGTGCCTATTGAGCGTCGCCGCATACGCCAAGCCTTGGGAGAAGATCTACTCGATTGGTGTACGCTACTCTTCACCCCCGATGCCGACGACGATGGCCACAAAGGTGAGCTGCTCAATCGCCAAGTTAGCGTGGACTACCTCTGGGATCGCTGCTTAAAGGATGTCAACAAAGCCAAAGTATTCCTCGACAAAAACAAGTTGCAAGCCAAGATCCGCCGCTATGCCGAGTACAAAGGCCTCCAGGTCTGCCCCGAAAACGAGGGCAAGCGCCTCAAGAGCAACAACACCTACTACCTCTCCATCTGTGATGAGCACTACGATGCACAGTACGCCAAGCGCAACCGCATCAAGGATCAAATCAGCTACGACAATGTGATTGTCATGCCCGCCGTGCCGATGCAGAAGGAAGAGGAAACCGAGCCTGCTTTTTAATCATTCCCAAAAATCCCCTACCTTTGAATCGTTCAACGTTAACCCTGCAAAATTCCGCGTACAGAATTTCGATCCACAATAAGGCTCTAGTATCATGGCCCCTTCCGCGAGGTGGGGCAAGCACTGTCGGCGGATGCCGGTTAGCGTTGAACACATGTGCTAGGGCCGCTCGAAATTCAGTGCAATGTTCAACGCACCCCAACGCCCAGCTGGTAAGTCCAGCCAACTCCAATCCATACAGACTGCTTGCAGTTCTGAGGCTTTCGCCAAAACCGCACACGCGCTAGTCCTGTGGGCCGACCTCAGCACCTTCGACAAATCGCTCGAAGAGTTGCGGGATCAACACTTCATGCTCGCCGACGATACACCCGACCACCGTCAGGACATCTACTTCGTCATCAAGCATACCCGCGACCTGCTCAAATGCCTAGCTACTGAGTTGGAGGTGGTGAAAATTCGTAATCAAACAACTACTTAACTATGAATCATCCATTTGACATCACTCCATTTCTCAGCGAAAAATGGATGTGCGACAAAACTTGCAGGGTACTTTACAACGGTACCCATGGCTTCGCTACAAACAAGTGCATCCTCATACGATGGCCAGACACTGATACACCAGCCTCAAAGGATGTGCTCGCTATCGATCACCTTTTTGAAAAGGAAAACCGCAAACTAGCAACCCTCAACAAGTTCGAGTTTAAGCGCTGGAAAGAATCGCTACCCTTAGCCTATCCTGATTGCAAAGAGTGCCTTGGCACCAGAACAGTAGAGTGGACTTACCAGCATCACGTTGATGAGTTCGATTGCCCAATTTGTAAAGGCACTGGTAGAGATGTAGAAGGTAAGCAAATACCTGATCCTCGTTATCACTTTCAGGTTGGCCCTTCTTGGTTCAATCACTCCTACATCGACAGTATCCTTTCTGTAATGGACCATCATGGTTTATCAGAATTAACAGGAACCTGCTCAGCCTCTTCAAGAATCCTTGCCACTCAATTTACGATAGGGAAGTATGAGATATTGATCATGCCAGTTGGTGAGCCAACCAAGTTTGAACCGCTTCAAAAATCAATCTAAATACCTTTTCATGAAAGACAAAATCACATTGCCAGACGGCACCACTATTGAACTCGTAAAAGACGAGCAAGGCCGAAGCCTAGTACCAATGCGCACACTAATTCAAGACGTTGGATTGCATTGGCCTACTCATTTTGATGCTATGAAAAATCACTGGCTACTAGGTGAACCGTTCGGGTCTATGACCCGAACGGTTGCCAAAGATGGAAGCCAGCGAGAAATGGTTGCTGTTGGACCTGCAACAGCACTTGCATACCTCGCAAATGTTGACACTGAGCATCACAATAGAAAACCTGAAAGCGTCAAAAAGCAGAAGGCTGCGTGTTCAATTCTACTAGCCTTATGCAACGCTGACCGTGAAGCAGCCAGCAAATACGATCCGCGACAAACTGAAATTAACGCACTCATCGTGCAGGAGCTTGAAAACTCTTATGCCATAGCCGAAACCAAGAAGGCCTACGAGGATAAAAAAGCAATGGGAACTAAAATCCGTCAGAAACGAGAGTCCCTTCAAAAAGAAGTGGCCGAAGGTTCTATCATTCGAATGGACTTCTCCAAGCAGATCGACTAAACCGAACACGAAGCATTCTACTATTCTCATCATTCTATTCAGCCACGGGTGCTCAGTACCCGTGGTTGGGTAAACTAAACTCACCCACTATGAAAATCAAAACCGCGCGCTCCATCGTACTAGCCCTCAACCAGCTCCTCCTCTCCGCCAGCCACGAAAACGTAGGCGACCTGGAGCAATGGACCCTCCGCGAAATCCTCTCCGCCTGCGAAGACGTAAGCAACGCAAACCCCGATCTCGATAAAGACAAGCGCATCAACGTACCAGGAGAGAACAGGGTAGCGATGCTCTACCTGTTGCTCAACACCCGTTTTGTAAACTCTTCATCTACACCCAACATGGTGGCCAATGGATCTGCGATCTATATCAAGGCGCATGTGGATGAGGTAATGCAGGCGGCGTAGCTATAACACTAAGCTATCTGCTGTGCAAAGCATGGCAGATAGCGGCTGTTGTAGGTAGGGCGAATGAATAACGATCAAATCAAAAATTTAAGACAGAATGAGCTATTACGTAATTGACGCTAAAAGCGATCTAGGGATAAGACTTACAACGCTTTATGCGAGAGCACGAGAATGTGAGCAAATTGCACGAAACTTTTCCAAAGAGTTCGATGGCACAGGGAATTTTATTGGAGAAAAATACCAGAAAGAAAGCTTCGGTCCTCTTAAATTTACAACAGGTGGTGTAAGTGCAATTGAATTTGCAACGCACCCTGGTAAAGGCTGGAAGCAATACAGTTATCGCAACCATAAAAACCTATATCAGCCGCGTAAAAACAACATTGAATTAGTCAAGCGTTTCGAAGCTCTTCCGACAATCAATCATGACGAGTTTTCAGAAGCAATAGGTTGGAAGCCGCAAACGGTTGGGAATCGAGTTCTGTTTCATTTAGGGATGAAGACCCATCAAGATGAAAAAGGGAACTGTACATTTTACGGGTTCACTGTTCCTGAAGGATTCAAATATGAAGAGGTAGACGATGTACATGAAATCGTAGGCTCTAAATTTAAAGAGCTTTTCACCTAGCCTTACCTACAACGTTAAAATATAAGAATAGTAGCGTGTAGACGACACGAATGTCGTTAACATACACGAACCAAAATAAACAAACCAAAATAATGGCTAAACAACTGCCTAGCTATTATTTTTATATAGTGTTGGCAGTAGTTAAATGTTAAAAAAATGTATAGAATTAAAAAACTTTTATTTGGATGGGATTATATTCAATGGAGAAATACAGCAGATGAAGGAATAGCAAGAGTTATGAAGTTACCTAACGGTAAGGTAGTGTATTGGAGGTATAAAATAACAAGAGTAATGGATGAAATAAAAGACCCTGATAAAGTTTTTTGGCTTACTTGCAAACCTTCTAAGTATGGTTTTTAATTACTGCCAACACCAAGCTATCTGCTGTGCGAAGCATGGCAGATAGCGGCTGTTGTAGCCATTCAAAATTCACAACTCAAAATTCAAAATTTTCATTTCAACTATGAACCAAGTAACCCTCGTAGGCCGCATCGGCCAAACACCAGAACTCCAAACCCTCGCAGGAGGAACGGAGCTCGTCAACTTCTCACTCGTCACCAACCGCAAATACAAAAACGCTGCTGGTGAAACTGTCGAAGCAAACGAATGGCACAACTGTGTGGCCTGGAAGAACACCGCCAGGCCTATCGCACAATACGTAGTGAAAGGCCAACAGCTCGTCGTTTCAGGAGAAATCCGCTACGATAAGTGGGAGGACAAAGACGGAAATGCACGCACTGCTGCCAAAATTCACGTCAACCGATTCGAATTTGGAGCCAAACCGAAAGGCCACGAGCAAGCACCCGCCGCCGCTCCACCCGCCGATGCACCTGCCTTTTAACGAATGGTAGGACTTCGCAAACCCCCGTATTCACTAGGGCCAAGCACCAAACAGGGTGCTTGGCCCTTATTTTTTTATCTACTTTTCTACCCACCCTATTAAAAAAAAGGAAAACGAGACACCCAAATACCCGCCTTGCGCTGGAAGCCCTGTAAACACTGGTCGACCCGCCAGTCCATTCGCAGTCCAAAGGCGGGTATCTGGGTGCATGGGTGCCTATAAATTGGATCAGTCCAACTCAGTCCAACGCCTAGACTGGGTTAACTGCTTGATATTCAATACGTTGGAATAGGTGCGGGTATTTGGGTGCCTCAACATGCAGTCATCAGACAGGGGGGGTAGTTTTTTCTGTCCTGCTCCCCGTCCTGCTCCCCGTCCTGCGCGACCACTGGTCCGCAGAAGTGCTTTAGCACGGTGAATTCCCACCCGCACAACGTCACGCACATTATCAATTATCAACTACCAATTATCAACTGCGCCGCAGGCACCCAACCCCGTCCCCTGTTTTGGCGTAAGCTGAACAGAGATTGCAAGCATGGACCAACTCTACTACCTCCTCGCCCTGCTCATTCCTGTGGCCTGCATCGCCCTCACTATTTACGTCATTGTCCAAGTGCGACGCTCGCGCAACCTTGGCGAATACGAAAGCGCTCCCGTAATCACCAAGACCGACATCGGAGTAGCACCAACGATCAAAGACAAAGATCCACACGAAGGAAAGATCGTCGTCGCTCGACCACTCAACCGCAACCAGCGCCGACTGCTCAAAAAGGACGCGAAGAAGTACTACAAAAAGCAAGGCATCAAAGCCGACGATGCCAACGCCATGGCAGAGCAAACCATCAAGACCGTCGTCGTAGATCCAGTCGTCGCTCGCAAGCGAAACATAGGAGCATATTCGTAATGCGTCCGAACGCATAGGCATATCCTGCGATCACCTTGGTGGTCCCATGAGACTAAACACTTTCTTTTTCCTACTCGCTGCGCTAGCGTTCACTACCTCCTGCGCAAGTCTTCGACCCGTAGAAGTGCAGCCACCAGCCACTGAGCCAGAACGCGTATTTCAGCAAGACGCCAACAACACGATCAACTACCTCGACACTGCTGAGGTCAGGGTAGTGGTTGATACTGCCGGATATATTCCAAGCTTTACGCTGCAGTTTCAAATGATGGAGTTGGCCGACGATCAGTTTGGTAAAAACCTGACTTACATCGATAGCTCCATGGCATACCTGAATAGGTACTTCAAAGGCGCAATCAACTTCAATCGGGACCCCCTCATCTACACCTTCGATCCTGAAGGCAAGACGATCTACGATTTGTACGATGCCTTCGCAGGCAATCCAGCTGAATACGATAAATGGACAAGCGAGCGTCTCGTCGATACAGCTATCACGGTTTTCGTCATGCCTACTGGCGCAAGAAACGAACAGATCCTACTCGGGTTTTGCCCTGTGCTCAACTCAGAGTTCTATTTCTACGAAGACGAGCAGCCGCGATTCGACAACCTCTTCGTGTCTTATCAAGGCTTTGCCTCCTACCAGACGCTTGCGCATGAGATAGGCCACTACCTCGGCCTCGGCCACGTCGACGATATGACCGACCAACAACTCAAAGACTTTGGTCTTACCGACGAGCAAATCAGGAAAATCAACCTGATGACGTGGCTCCCATACAAAGAGCAGCTCACCGATGCACAAGTATTCTTCGCCTGGAAGTCTGCAATGACTTACCGCGCTTACAGACTAGACTAACTATGATCCTACTTGAAATTGATCCGGTGGCGCAAGTCTTTGGAGTTGACCCTACCAATGTCGTAGCAGTATTGTGTGGTGTGCTGGTGTTGGCAGTCATCTATCAGACCATGCAGCTGCGTGCAAAAGACAAAGCGATCGAGCAGGCCAACAAGGAAAATATGGACCTGCTTCGCGAAAGCCTTGGCACCCTCAACGATCTCGTGTCTACCAACAAAATAATGTCGGAAGTACTCAACGAAGTGCGCACCAACACGACAGCATCTGTAACGACCCTCTCTAATAAGCTCGACAACAACCGCGACAAAGTGATCGAGCAAATCACCCATGTGAAAGAACGACTCGACCGTGGGGTATAAAGAACAAAAAGCCAAGTTGAAGGCTCAGATTAAAGAGGCCCGAGAAGAGTTATCCTCTACCGCCGTGCTAATGTTTTCATCGACTGCTAGCGCAAATGGAAATATTGATTTCCGCTTTGATGAGAATCGGCGCAAGTATGTGCTCGCTGGCCTTACTGGAGAGGTACAACAGATAGAGCCAAACGTAGATACGACGGCCATCATCTTCACCGTCGATCATGACTTCTACATGGATCCGCACAATCACCCGTTCATCAAATGGGAAAGTGTAGTGGTGCTTCAAGGTGAAGGATATCTCGACCTTGAGACAGATATCCCGGGCGAGTTTAAGCGTGTGGAATTGACGCCATCTTCTTGCATCCAACACGACGCTAAAAAGCTACACGGGTTTGGAGGATATGCGGGTATCAAAATACTCGTCATCTGGTACCCAAGGCTTCCTACAGATATCTCTGAGATCAAACCTTCGATGCTATGATTGACATTCGCGTAGATCGTATCTCCCAAATCGGAGACACCACACTCTCCAGGATCTTCATCGACAACGAGCCCATATGCTACGGACTAGAGGATATATACCGCGACGTGAAAGTGTACGGCGAGACACGCATCCCCGCAGGTACATATCCACTCACACGACGATACGAGGGCAAGCACTTCCGAAAGTACAACCGCACCTATCGCCACAAGTCCAGCCTTTGGATACGCGATGTGCCCAACTTCAAGTGGATTATGATCCACGCAGGCAACACCGCTGCCGATACCGAAGGGTGTCTGCTCACAGGTAGCAGCGTCACCATGCGCAACGGCAGCGACTTCGTTACCGCCAGTGTAGAAGCTTACCGCCGACTCTACACCCTCATCTCTAAGCGCATCGACTCAGAAGGAGCCACCATCACATTCCGCGACCTAGACCGATGCCGATCGGCCTGCACATCTTAGTGCTATGCCGCTTCTCGTATCCCAGCACCCGCCTCAACTTCACTACGCTCGCGACGAGGCATGGGTTAAGTTTTCAAGCAACGAAGGTCCGCCACTTCCTGCTCAGTTCTTCCTTGACGTAAGAGCAGGAAGCACAGCAGGCGACACACTAACCTTTACATGGGGTGGAGTAGATGTTGTCTGCACCACAGCAAGTACACCCAGCTCCGATGGACTATCCATACCAACGCAGACAAGTGGCCAGTCTTTAACAGACTATGCAGATGCTATTCAAGATGCGTTTTACAGAAATGTAGCCATCATAGAAGCCTTCGATTTAACACGCTCTACCACTGCAAATGGTGCAGAGCTTATTGTTTTTCAGGCCAAGTCGATGCAAATATTCGATCTTGAAGTCGTATCATCCAACACCGCTGCGCTGTCTGTTTTGAGCCTCACTAATCCAGACCTCGATGCCCCAACCATCACAGCGCTTATCGAGTGTTACAACCTCAATAGCGTCAATCGTGTAGGCCTTGGTCAGCGTTCAGCTATCATCACCAGCAGCTTTAACGCCTTCTTCGATCTTGCCGCATCAATCTCTTTACAAGCTATTATTCCTCCCGCTACGCTGCTCGATGCTGGCTTTACCATAGCCACCATCATCGGCAATGTGATGCGCTACGAGTTGCGCTATGGAGT
Source organism: uncultured Saprospiraceae bacterium (assembly GCA_937924035.1). GTDB lineage: Bacteria > Bacteroidota > Bacteroidia > Chitinophagales > Saprospiraceae > CALDTK01. The sequence continues at coordinate 9,353 of CALDTK010000272.1, forward strand.
GCAAATTGGCACCCCTCCTGTAAGAGATGCTTTTGAGTTGTATACTTCAGCTTCCGCCAAAACCGATATCATCGCAGTGCATGGCAGATCACCTGCGTTTGGATACTTGCCTTTTGTTGCACAAGGTTTATCTGCAAGCGTTTATGTACTCAACGCTACTATCGAACGCGAAGAAGTACTGCGCAACCAGCCTTGCTTTCGCTACCTCGTATCAACAACAGATTTCGATCCCTCTCCTGGAGTATTCAACCTCAATGTCACAGTGTATCGAGCAGGAGTAGCAGAGACGATTGTTAATCCTGTATCGCTTGCAGCATTTAAGAGAGGAGGGAGTTATGTCGTACCTGTTGGTTTTTATCAGCTGACCCTTGATACACTATCAGACTCGGATAGTATCACGCATTACGTCGTGTCGATCAATGCTACACAAGGACTTTTTGCTATTGTGCAGCTAGGCACATTCATGGTCAATCCTGATTGTCCGGACTATCGCGCCACGCTCATGTTTGACAACCAACTTGGAGGCTGTGATACACTCACGTTAGAAGGTGATCAAGTGTGGAGCAACCCCACAGAGGTCAACCCTGTGCGCTCACCATCATCGCCTACAACTGGCTACTCTTTCACCGAAGGAACACGCACCGGCGACCACATTGTAGAGGGCAACACCGGCTACGTATCCAAAACGAGGGCGCAGCACATTAGCACCGCGCTACCTGCTCGCGCATGGATTTTGTCGGGTGGAGATTGGTTACCAGGCTACCTCGAAAAGACCAGCGACACCTACCTCGACACCTCTACCAACCTCGCCAGCGTTCCACTCAGGTTTACGCTCGCAGCTCCTCAACGATAAGCCATGGTCACCATTAGAATTAATGGCGAGGCACTAGACTTGCCTGCCGATCAGAACGTGCAAACGGTGCTCAATAGCTCCCTTTTCTTTGGAGGATCGACCACTTCTATTCCAGGCAACTACTCGCTGCCTTTCACATTGGACTTGACGCCAACCAATAGGCAACTGCTCAATAATCCCGATTTGCTCGACAGTGCAGAACTTGCCCTTTTTGATGAGCCATGCACCATCACCATCGGCAACGAATCACGCACAGCTAGCTTCGGCATACAGCGTGTTGCTGGTGGTGTGGTGCAGTCTTTTGTAATCATCGATGTGCTTACTGCATTAGGCACTACCAAGCTCACAGATATCGACCTTGGAGGCGATAGAGACCTTGATACTACAATAGCCGACGCGCTGGTCGACGCAATGCCCAATGCTGACTATTGCCTCATACCAATGCGAGGTTTGCCCGAGGAACTCATAGATCCTGGAGGCCTCACCCTTACACCCAATCTCAACGTAAATAATGGAGCGTATAGCACCAATGTTCCTGTTTGTCCTGCAATAAGATTGGAATACATTTTGAATCAAATCGCCGATCACATTGGTGTTAGATTGGTAAATAACTTTCAAATCAATGATGAATTAAAATCATTGATGGTGGTATCGAATACGATATTCTTCGAGGCAAGTGACACCAGCCCCACCGATATCCCTACCCTCAATTGGCCTGAGTCAATCAACTTATCTAACTGCATGGCAGACTGGACATGCGCAGAGTTTTTTAAGCGACTGCGCATTAACTTCAATATGGGCTACGCCTATAATGCCACTTCAAGGACGCTAACTGTCTCACTTGCAAAGCATGCCGTCAACTCACGTGTACACGATTGGACTCAGTACGTAGACAGTGAGCCAAGCATTGAGACAGATACCTCTCGGCCAAGGGACATTATTTTCGCTGAGTCAGATGCTCGATATGATTTCAGGTCAGATTTTACTTCTGAGATTGCAATTCGTGATACATCCCTTTATGATTCTGAATTTGTGCTAATACGTTCAGAAAATATTATCGTGCGTTGTGAGCGTCGAGGTGGTAGAGGCGGTTCGCCTATTCGCTGGGTGGGCAAAGAGGAGTTTCACTACCAGCCTTTGCAGCGAGTTGGTACAGAACTAGATAACGATTTAGAGTTGCCCTTCGCTACACTCGTCGATGTGCGAGATATCCTGCACCAAGGAGGATCGTATCGCTATGAGGAGATAGAATTCACCAATACTGTATCCAACGAGATTGTCACGATACCTGCGAGCACTTCAGATATAACCATGCGCCTTGCCTTCTTCAGAGGTCGAGGCAGTTTCCAGCTATCAGGATCGACGTTCACCAACGTGCCACGCGGAAGCGTAGGCGATACACTTCAAGATGGTACACTCATTCAGTACCTGGGCAATCCTGTACAGCACTCGTTGAACCTCCAAGGAGATCAAGGCATCTATGAGCAGCATCATAAATTGTGGTGGGACTACATTGCTCGTCGTCGCATAGTCACGTTTAGGTTCACGATACCGCCATCTGTATTTTCACTTTACCAAGATACGGAACGCATTCAGGTATCCAACCAGGTATATCTTCCTCGAACACTTAAAGTCAGGTCGGCCACCAACGATAGGCTCGTGATCGATGTCGAGTTTATATCCTGCTTTTAATGACCGTAATAGTGTTTATTTAGTCCCTTTTACGGGTGCGATTTGGACACTATTTTGAGGACTTAATTTCATTGTTAACATCTGTATAAAATTATAAATATGTGTTATTGACTGTCTTTTTTTGCTGTAAATTAGTGGTATTAAAGTCCCTTTCACGGGTGCGCTTTGGACACTAATTATTCCCATGAAAATTGTTTCGATTCCTGTAAGCAAGCCTTCGGCTTGTTATCTCATTTCTCTTTATGGTGAGCCTCCTCTTTCTATCCCTTGGAGTTCATCATTACGATCACATTTAAGGACAGGCCCGATAAAGTCAGATATAGACTTGTCATCTCACCATGATTTTTCAATTGGTGTTTTAGATGTAATGATTGAAGTCAATGTATCTGATAAACTGGCTAAATCATTGGAGCGATCAAAAGTGCATGTTGGCTGGCACCTTCATAATACGATGATGGATTTAATGTGCGAATGGGTTCGTGCATATGTAATGGCTGGCGAAGGGAATACGATTGCTTCTGGTATCCGAAGCTTTTTTGAAGTTCACCATATAGAAGTGGATGTCTTTGACCCTGATAGTGCATATAAAAGGTATCAGAGATATATGGATAACCTCGATGTAATTATTGAGCGTGGATTTCTCCCTCAGCATTATGGTTTCACTCCTTCTGTAATCCCTCTTAGCTTATCAGAGTGCGAGAAGGTGAGTAAGTTGCTATATAATCGAACACGTGTCTACTTTAAATATAGCCCCAATTACAATTCAATAATGTCTTTCGTTGCTGGCGCTTTCGCCAAAACCAATCAACGTGTTGTTGCACGTCGTTTGAAAGTTTGGCATACGGCAGTAGGTCATTCTTATCGCCGCCTCAGTAGGCGATATGTGCGTGAGCCTGCCTTCGCCGATTTAGTGATTGATACCATTTCAGACGTAAGGGAGAAGCGTTGTGTACTAGAGCCTGTCTTGAGCACAAGCGCATATTCGTAAGGTGAGCCAAGCCCTGCGCAATGTTAAACGCAGTTGCCTTTCCAAAAATGGAGGCAACAAGCCTGTCGTTTACCTTATCATTCCAGATGAGGTGCAGGCTACTGCTATGGCTGATCAGTTGGCTGTTGGCCACACCGTTCGTCCAGCTCCTGTGCTCAATAGTGGCGCTGAGATTTACAGCATGGAGGCAGATCGACGCACCCTACGTTTTAGCGAAAGCGAAAGACAAGGGCCGGAAGGAGAATCCTACGACCTGTCACTCACCTGGAAGGCTTCGCCCATGACACCCGAACTCATAGATGCTCGTCGCCGCATGCGTAGGCGAAGAGTGCATGTACTTTGGACCGATAAAGCGACAGGAAAAACGCGCTACATGGAACTCGCCAAGCCTAGCTACAGCGGTGACTCCAGCAACACCAGAGGCAATCGAAACGAGGCAACCTGGACCATGCGTGCAGCATCAAAATACCCTGCGCCATTCATAGACACGGTGCTTGCTGATGGAGAAGTGACTTCAAATGGTGCAATCATTTTGATACATACGCCAAGTGGGCAGAGGTTCTCCCTCACCACCGACGCTGATGGTAGCCTCATCACCACACCTATATCATCAACAGGAGGTACACCTTCTATCCCGCTCGACAATGGTTATGAACTTGTGCTTGAGCATGAGGATGGGACACTCGCTACAATACCTTAACAAATGGGAAAGCACATCCAATTCCTGCATCAGCGTCATCACATTGAAGTTGGTGTGACTACCGATACGATCACTATCCCTTCGCCCATCGCAGAAACATTGCCAGCCGATGAGGCCAACGTTAACATCCTTGTTAGTCAAGGGTACGTCTTACACAACGTGCCCGGTGGCGATGCAGATTTGAATTGGACGATGGGCGCATTACAGCCAAACGGCACGCGCATCATCAATTTTTCACGAAATCTAGATGACGAATGGGTAAAGGTTCAATGGCTTGGCGCGGAGTAGTAATAGTGGTATTACTATTTTCCAGTTCTGCAGTTTTTTCTCAAGATGAAGGGACGCCAAAAAGCGGAGGTATAAAACTATCGCGACTTAATGGAGTATCTGAAGGGGATGGATATATTCCTTTGACAGATGCTGAAGGAAAGTATCGGCATGTATTAATAAATTCTATTGAAGACATATCAAAGTTAACAGAGACAGAGGTTCGTCAGTTTGCACAAGGCCCTCTTCAGGATACAGCAGCAGCAATACGTCAAGATTTGCAACAAGGGTCAGGCGGCATAACAACAGAAACTGACCCCGTTTGGACGGCTGCAAAGCCCAACTACAATCCTGCAACTTATGCGGGAACATCTACTACCGATTGGGATGATCTGCTTCCAGATCATTCACAAGTACAAACTGCTTCGGCTAACAATGGACCCCCGGAGAACTTTTTGTACTATCCAATCACAGTCAATCTTTTAGGCAATAATCGATCACAATTAGCACTACCATACAACGGCACAAAGGTGTGGTCGCGGCGAAGATTTAATAGCATTTGGACAAGTTGGATAGACTTAACCAAAGACGATAATACTCAGCTCTCACAGGCAGAAGTTGATGCCTTTAACCTTGCTTTAGGATATGAGAAAGGTCCAATACCTGCCCCTAGTCCTTGGACAACAGAAACGAATAACAGAATCTGGTACGACAACTTTGTAGGTGTAGGTGCAGCACCTTTGTACAATCTTCATGTGCAAAGTGCCGTAGGCAACGCTTCGATAAGAGCAACTACAAATGCAACTGGAAATAGATTTGCGGATGTTGTTGTCGAAAGCTCTGGAGGGTTTGCAACTTTCACCTCTAGAGGAACAGGTGCAACAGGGACTGGCCCACTTTTAACACCAGGACCAAAAATGTATAGCGTAGGGCAAGATTTTAATTTCGGCACTTTGTCTAATAGGGAACTGATATTTGTAACCAACAATACAGAGCGAGGGCAAATAGACCGTTTCGGTAATTGGACAATTTATGACTTAGCGGGATTTGGTAATCAGATGGTAGTGGTCAATAATTCTGGTGAACTTTCAACAGCAGACCTGCCATCTGGCGACAATTTAGGTGACCACACTGCCACTCAAAACATCCAGCTCAATTCCAACTACATCTCCAACGATGGCGACGATGAAGGCATCTCAATAGCTGACAATGGCAACACAACAATCACTGGTCTTTTAGAAGTAGACGCACCCCAATTCTTCGAGTCAACAGATAATGTAACAGATGGTACCACGACCCGAAAAGTGCAAGGTATCTACACTGGTAACATCTCAGACGTGACAGGCCCACAAGTGCCACACGTTCGCAAATATGCCTCAACACAGCACTACTACCAGTCAGATGTAGCAGGCTCAATTAGTCAATCTCTATACGCTAAAAGCGACCTCGACGCAAGGCGTGGACTTGCCAACGAAACTGCGACACAAGCACACGTTGCTTTCGACATTCCATCAGGATCGCTAGCTGGTATAAATCTGAGTGGAGCAATCGAAGACAGCGCAGGAAAAGTTCACTTCTTCAGCATTGGTGCAGGAATCAAGGGTAACGACTTAACCAGCAATACAATCGAAATAATATCCGGCCCTGTCACTGCTGAGTGGTACATCACCACAGCAGGTGATGAAGCAATCAAGGTGACAGCTCCAACTTCATCTGATTGGGGGAACGCTACAATAGAAGTGACAAAAGCCTACAGCTCTTCGATCACGATTTCGGAACAATTGGAATTCAGAAACACCGAATTTTAAGCATGAAAAATATACACGTTTTCTTTATCATTTTATGTGCGATCTCTTTTCAAGTCAGAGCACAATCATCGTATGGGTTTGAGGGTAAATTTACTCAAGTAGACACCCTGTACGCCATGGACACGCTTTTTCTAAACCTCAGTTCACCTGACTACCAAAGAGGTCTTAACTACAAAGCAAATGAAAATGGATCGTACACTTTATACGTCAATGAAGGCTACGCAGCTCGACTAGGACTTGAGTATTCAAATTGTGGAACAGGAGGATCCAGGTTTGAATACGGCTACAAAATTGGTGATGGCACTCCTCAGCGAATTGAGGAAAGAATTATACGTAATTCGGAATTTGTAGACTTCACGCTCAACACGAGCAGTTTGTTTGCAGGCGAAAACATAGACCTCAGCGATGGCTTGAGAGTCTACATCACTTGCACAAGGGGGAAGGTTGCAATTCGAAACAGAAATCTATACTTGTATCGAAGTTTTAAATCCGATTTTTTCGGTCAATACAGGGGAGAAGAAATAATCACAACCGACAACCTAACAATCGAAAAGCGTTTGCTTTCTGGGATTTACGATGTCACGCTTCCTTATGCATTGCCGAAGGGCTATCGGGTTCAGGTTACTCCGCATGGCATAACACCTTGCATGGTCAGCATCAATGCAATCACTCCAACTGCTTTCGAAATACGAACGTGGAGCCTTACTGGCATTCTAGTAGATCGCGAGTTCGATGTAGAATTGATCCCGAAGTAAGCTGGATTTAAACCCCTATCCCCCGTCCCGCACCATGCAGGACGGGGGCTTTCATTTTTGGGGTATGGCCAAGCACACCCGCCCCAATCCACGTATAGAAGCGCTCCTGAGTGGCAACATGCACATCGATGCGTTTGATGCGCTGGAGGCATATGCCCGCTACAACCGAGATCTCGAATACCTAGCTTCTGGTGGCGACTACGCCGCACTCGGATACAGCGAGAGCAGAAAGAGAAGCATGCCTCAATCTATCATTGTTGGCAACGGTGATGCTTTCCAGATCGTGAGCAAGGTGAGAGACAGTGAAGGCATTGATGCTGTTTATGATTATACGAACAGTGGAAGTAACGCACCTTCAATAGGCTACCTTGAACTAACAGGCGTTATGCGCACAGAAGGAGGCCCAAGCTCCTATGGTGTAGCGCAGACAGCGCACTGGGTTACACACATGGCCAACGATCCTGCACTTGAAGGTGTAATACTTCGTGTTCGATCTGGTGGTGGTGAAAGTATGAGCATGGACATCCTGCGCACAGCCATTCAATCTTCAAGCAAACCAATCGTCGCTTATATAGATCGTGCAGGCAGTGCGGCCTACGGTGGAATCATCGATGCTGACGAACTCATTGCAAGCAGCCCTCGTGCGCGAACCGGTAGCCTTGGTAGCTATATAAGCCTTGATCGCAAGGCCATCAAAAAATACTCGAAGAACATTATCGATGTCTACTCGGAGTTGAGCCCTGACAAGAATTATGAATTCAGAGAGGTATTCAAAGGCAATATGGAGCCACTCATTGCGATGGTACGCACTGACGCTACCGAGTTCCGAGAAGCTGTGCGTGAAGCTCGCCCCCTAAGAGGCAGCGCTGGCACTATAGAGAAAACACTTTCTGGAGGAATGTTCCCTGCGCAAGAAGCAAAGCAACGTGGCCTCATCGATGGAGTAGGTACGCTATCGTATGCCATTCGACGCGTCCGAGCATTGGCAGCCTAGTCGCTGCCACATTTGGATCATCGAACGGCACACGCCTTCACTAATAACGACTTATGAAGTTCTCCCTTTCCGCAATCGCAAGTGCAGCACTCGTAACCATGCTAGGCATGGCAGAAGGCTCAACATCTTCTGAAGTAGAAGATCGACTCCTTACTGATGCAGCTGCTCGAAAAAACTCTTTCGAAAATGATGGATCAGCTACCAAAAGCGAAGTCGAAGCGTTCGCGGCAGAAATCGCTGCTCTTAAAGCAGAGAATGCTGAGCTCAAAGGAGCTTCAACCCAAGTCGATACCGTTGCGCTCGACGCCGCCAATCAGCTTGCCGAAACGCGAGCAACAGAATTGGCAGCAGCTAACACCCGAATCACTGAACTCGAAGCTGAGATAAAAGATCTCGGCCAAAAAGCTGAGGGTGGACATACCGCAACTGAAGGCCAAGGCCGCGACCGAAACAACTCTGATGAGGTGCCTAGCTACATGAAAGGTGCTCTCACTCAACGTGTACAAAAAATGCACAGCCGCCAAGCGAAAGCTTAGCAAATCCCAATCTACAGAACAACCCCTGGCAATAGCCGAAACCCAACATTAAAGCCTCTTTATCATGGCAGCAGCAGAGTCTATCAATCACGCAACAGCTGAATCATTTCAGGACTACGTTCGTGACTTCTCAGATCAAATCATTGGTCGCACCTTTTATGAAGGACCAGACTTAGAGCAAGCAACTCCACACGAGGGGATCAAGGGAGAAGAGGTTCTTTCTGAGTTGATCGTAGGGGACCTTGCTGTACGCTACGGAAAGACTTTTGAAAGTCGAGCCGATCAGCTAGAGTTTAAGCCCAAAGTTCTTAAGGTTGAGAAGAACAAGGTGGAGCTAATGATTACACCAAAGGACTTTGAAACGAGTTACTTGGGTGCATTTCGTAAAAAAGGACAAGACGATGAGTTTATTCCTTTTGAAGGTTTCATCATGAATCGCGTTTTTTCCAAACTACGTAACGAGATTCAGCACGCCTTTTGGCGGGGTGAAGCAGCTGCTGCTCCCGCAGCTACAGATCTGTTGCGTGAAACTTCAGATGGAATCTTAACCCACGCTGCTGCACTTCAAGCAGCCGGACATACAGTTGTCCCAGTGCCTGGAGGCGTTTACACAGAGGACAACATCCTATCGCAGCTACACGACATGTACACCACTGCCGATGCTGCTTATCAGTATGGCCTTGGGTTTAACTTTAATATGTCGCCAGCCAACGCATTGCTCGCAGCTAGTGCTTATGCACTTAAGTATCAGCGAGAACCAGTCATCAATCCAATTGATCACAGTTTCTCGCTTGAGTTTGGTCGTGGCCGCGTAGTGCCTCGCCCGCATATGGCTGGCAGCAACCGAGTTCTTCTTACAGATATGGAAAACCTCCATTATGGTTACGATGACTTGCTAGACACCGCCAACTTTGGATTCCAGAAGGATATCCGTAGTATCAAATTCTGGCTTGACTTCAACTTCGGAACTCAAATCGGATTGACGGATGACGACATTTTCGTCATGAATGATTTACCCTAAGACCTGAGTTTTCCCTCCCTTTCAAATCACCTGAAAATCCTTGCCATATGGCTACAGTAACATTAGAATCACTCGCCAAAGACGTCGAGGATCTTAAAGCTAAGAACGCAGAACTAGAGGCGCAAAACAATACTCTTGCTGAAAAGCTTGAGCAGCAAGATGCTCCTCAAACTGTAAAGCTTACAGAAGAAGTTGAAGCAAGAATTGTAGCTCTCGAAAAACGTCCTGTTGCTTCTCCTGGTGCTCAAGAAAGCGTATCTGTGAAGAAGAAGAAAGAGCAAGGCATCCCAAAAGATACCTTCAAGTATGACGGGAAGAATGTTCGCCTCACAGTAGGTGGGATTCGTCATAAAGGGAAGCGAATTACAGCGCGTGAAATCTTAGACATGAAAGCTGCAGATCGTAATGGTCTCATCAAGATGTACAAGAACATCGTAGATAGCGTCAAGTAACCCAATTCCCAAAAACCCACTACCTGTCCTGCGCGACCACTGGTCCGCAGAAGTGCTTTAGCACGATGACTCCATACCCAACCCAAAACTCCGCACCATGTGCACTACATCAACTAAATCTGTAAAGTCTTGTAAAGGACGCCGTGGGGGCTTAAAAAAGAAGCTTTACATCGAGATGTTCTCGCAGGTCGCTAATGTCCCTGAAGGGACCGACATGGTGATTCCTGACCCTGTGACATTTGTCGCAGCTGATGCAAGCGCAACCCCACCTATTGAGCAGGGAGGATGGAGTGAGTGGGCCATCTCGAAGTATGATGGCAAGATCGTACCAACCAACGAAGGCGACGACGAGAACCCTGCAATGCTATACACTGCGTCAGGCCGAATCAACGCAGCTACAGCAGCCAAAAACAACATCTTCAAAGACGTTGAAGGGCGCGATTGCGTTGCTGTTATTCCCGATGGATCTGGGACTAAATGGTTTTTTGGTGAGAACGATGAGCCTGCAACCATTACGCTCATGCAAGAGCATGATGCAAAAAATGGTTACACCTGGACCATCACCTTCCGCCCAAATGCTAACTTCCTGAAGGAGTACACCGGCGATCTCACCATCGCAGACTAATCACTCCTGATGGCTAAGCGCAAAAAATACATCTACATTGGCCCGAAGTACAGCACTTCGGGCTGCGTAGTACTGCGAGAAGACTCAAGCCGAGTACGACCTGCAGAAATGGACGCTACCCAACGTGCCGCGCTCATCAAACAGTACCCACGCCTCGCAGCATGGTGGGTGATTGAAGAGCCAGCTAAAACCAAAGAAGATGGCGTTTAAGCTGCCCATACCTTGGGAGCGCATCGCCGCCTTCGCTCTCGATCAGCTCTTGAGTCGATTGGGCAAAAACCGCGACAGTACGCCACTCCAACGCGCACGTGTCGCGTTTGCCGTAGCGAAAAGACATGGCGACATCTTAGACACACCACGCACCCGCACGCTCGAAGAAGAGCTGATGGTTGCGATACGGGCTGAAATGGCGCCCGCACCACCTGTAACTCCTCCTGCCTCAGAGCAGGAATAAATAATACGACTTATGAGCATGCACCTCTCCAATACTTTCCTCCTCGCGATGGTGGCTACCGATGCCAACATTCAAGTAAGTGAAGAGCGCTACCAAGACATCATCGGCAAGCTGGAAGTGAGCCGCGATGGCGTTTCTATTCAGGCTGAATTTGCCCCAGTCATGGTGGGCGATTACGGCATTGAGCAACTTGAAGACATCACCGATGCACTCGTCGTCGCCGCTCAGGTTTACGTTGAATCGATGTCGAATGGTAAGCTCGACGTCTTTGATGCGTTCAACCTCACGAAGATGCTTGAGCCCATCAACGAGGTAAACGATGGCAAAGAAGTTACCGGCAAAGAAGCCTTCGACCTCTTCGACCAAGAATCAACAGCACTTATTGAGAGCACCGTACGCAAGGCCGAACGACTCACCGATGATGCTGTGACGCTGAGCGTCGTGAAGCAAGTCGCGCGTATCGTGTTCGGTTCGCTCACACTAGCGAGTATCATCAAGCGCAAGCAAAACGCAGCTGCATAAGCGGCCCTAGCCTATGATACCAGTATCAATCTCCTATGGTGATTGGTCGTATAAAGGGGACCTACCGCAATCGCTTGCGGAGGTCCCCTTTAAGTTGTTGCGACCTGTGATGCGCGAGCTACTTCGCCCCAACATCGACTACGCCTATTGTCGTATTGCTTGCCTGTTGCTCAACATCCCGAGTAAGTGGTGGCGACGTATGCCCGACGATGTTCGTGCACAGATCGTTGGCTTGACGTGTGACATAGGTTTTAGCGCCGGAGGTCCCGAAGGATTGCGGGATAGCGAGACAGCCACACCGCTCCTGGAAGAATTCAAGCACAATGGCGTGACGTATGTTTTGGCGAAAGCAGAAGGAAACAACGTACGCTGCTCGGAATACGCCTTTGCCGATGGATACCTCGAAGACTTTGCAGAAGATCCGAGTGAGATTAACATGCTACGCATCATAGCCACCTACGCGCGTGAGGAGAGTTATGACAAGGAGCTTTCGCTAAAACGTTCTGACCGTCGCGTGCCTATCTATTCGCGCGATGAGGTAGATGCTCGCGCAAAAGAATTGAAAGGGCTCGCACCAGAAGTAGCTACTGCAGTATTCATCTATGCGATCGGCTTGAAGAAGTTTGTACATGACATGTATGCGGAATGGCTGTTTGGAGGTACACCAGATCCAGACGACGACGAGCCCGATGATGAGCCCGAACCGCACAGCGACGATCCAGACTTTGGTTGGTGGGGCATTTACATGCGCCTCGGAAAGGAAGGCGCCTTTGGCAACATAGACCAAGTACACCAATCTTTTCTGCATGATGTGTGCGCCTACCTCGTGCAAGAGGAAGTGCAAGCGCGTCGCAACGAGAAGGCCAAACCTCCACCCAATTTAGAGGCATGAGGACACTCGTAGAGTTACACGCAACCATCAAGGCAATAGCCGAGAGTATACCAGGCGTCGAATACTTCTCGTATGGCGATGCTGATGAGATAATCGGATCGGAGCGCAACAGTTCCATCCGTTACCCCTGCGTGTGGATGGAGACGCCAGAAAGCGACCTACACGAAGAAGCTGAGGATGTATGGTTAGTGCGTCTACTGGTGCTCAAGAAATCGCGCCAAAAGGACGCGAAGAAAGTGCGAGAAGATCGTAGCCTCACGCAAGTGCTCGCGAAGAAGCTCGTGAAGCGTATCGAGAAAGATGCCGAAGCAAGCGATGTGTGGAGCCTTGGCAAGTCTAAGGTGAAGCTCAAACCCAACTACGTAGGTAGCGATGGTAACGTGGGCTGGTATTTCGACCTGATGATCGAGGTAGAAGAGGAGTGCTTTGATGATGCTGATTTAGGATTGTAAGCGATGGCAAATACCGAGGAATTTGTAGAGGAATTGACGATGCGATTGGTCGAAGAGTGGATCAGTCGTCGTAAGGACGTGCTTGCCAAGTTTAAGGACAAAGGCGACCTCTACAATGAACTCACAGCCATATCGAAAGGCGTGGTAAATCAGGCTGTGACGGTAGGCATCAAGTTCCCGGACAGTGGTCGATTTGTGGACATGAAGCGCAAGCCAAGCAAGGGTATTGGTAGGCAGCAAATTGAAGCACTCAAAGCTTGGGCAGAGCGCAACCTAGCCGAGATAAAGCCGCGCATCGCTAAGAATTACGAGAACCGCAAGACACCTGTCACCGATATGCGCATGATCAACGACATCGCTTGGGGTATTGCTCGCAACCGCACCAAGAAAGGCGGACGACGCAAGCGCTGGTACAACCGCCCGAAAGGCGCACTCTTGGCTACTCTCTTCGATGAGGTAGCCGCTGGCCTGTTTGATCGCACAGCAGATAACATTCTAAAAGCTACCAAGCAATGAGTATACGTAAGGACGTCTATCAGTTAGACATACAGATTCTCACTGAGGAAACGAAGAAGCTTGGTAAGATCAACACCGACATGAAGGCGTTGCAAGCCGAGCTGCGCAAAACGCAGAAGGCAGGTGGTGACACGAGCGATGTGCTGCGCCGTATGGCCGCAAGTGGAAAGCAGATTGAGAAGCTAGACTTAAGCAAGGTGGCACCTCAGCAGCTGATAACGCGTAGCCGTGCGCTGGCTACGGCTATGAAGCAAATCCCTGCATCAACTCCTGCCTTCAAGGCGATGGAGGCCGAGCAAAAGAAGATCAACGACCGCCTCGCCACCATGCGCAGCCGCACCCGTGGTGTGGCCGATGCCACCGATGCAGCAGATGGAGGCGTACGCAAGTTTGGCAATGGCTTGAAAACGCTCATGGCCACTGGCCTCGTTGCGCTTATTGCGATGATCGGCAGTGCGCTGGTGAAGTTTAAGGACTTCGCGTTTGGGCTATCGGGGCTGAGTGAAGAAATCGAACTCATGGACCGGAAAGCCGACCGGGTATTTGGCGACATGGAAGGCTATGTTGATGAGTTTGCAGAAGCAAATGCGGAGAGCCTGGGGCTCACTGAGCGTAGATACAAGGATGTGGCAGCGGCGATTTCAGATGTTCTAGTTCCGTTAAAATTCTCACGTGATTTAGCCGCTGAAATGGCGGTAACGACAGCCAACCTTGGTGGTAAGCTCGCAGAATGGGCAGGCGCATCGATCGATGCCGAAGATGCAACCGAACGTGTACGCAAGGCACTACTTGGAGAAACCGAAGGTTTAGAAGTTCTAGGCATCAAAATCAACGAGAGTGTCGTAAATCGTAAGCTGCAGGAGCGTGGATTGCAAAACCTTACAGGCAGTAGCCTAGACCAAGCGAAAGCCTTGGCCACATTGGAGCTGATACAAGAAAAGAGTAATGATGCGACTGCGCAGTTTGGCGAAAACCAAGACACTGCAGCTCGTGCAACTGCTCGCAACAAAGCACAGATAGAAGCACAACGTGAGGAAATGGCCGAGCGCATGATGCCAATCCTTGAGGGCGCTAAAATGCTGTACTTCCAGTTGATGAACGTGGTGCTCAATCTGGCAGGTAGCTTCTTTGACTACATCGCTAGGCTAAAGCAAGCAGGCGAGGGAAGTAAGAACTTCCAGAAGATCATTGGTGTGACAATGGGATTCGTCATCGGGCAAATCAAGGCGGTGCTCTCTGTACTTTCTGGACTTGGAGAAACACTCATCAATATTGTAGACGGTGAGTGGACCAAGGCGTTTAATTCTGCCAAGGATGGATTTGTAAATGCAGGAAAGGATTGGGCTGGAGCTGTTGTAGATGGATATCAAAATGGTATCGCCTCCTTCGCGCCTGAGCTGCCAGAAATTGACACGGAATTCAAAGACACGAATACCGACTTTGATGCAGCCTTTTCAGACATTAAGATCAACGCCATCGCAACCGGAAACGATGGAAAAGGTGCGGAAGAAGCTGCCAAGGTCCGCGATAAAGCTTTCAAAGCTGCACTCGCACAGGAAGAGGCGCACTTTGCCGAGCGCAAGCTGCTGGCAGAGGCCAACTTCTTTGCTGAGCTTTCGAGTGAAGAAGAGCGCGATGAGCTTATTCGTATCGCGCGAGCTGAGAGTTTACAGAATCAACTCGACCTGCGACGCGAATACGGCCAGCTCACGAGCCTTGAAGAGCAGAAAATAGCTACCGAACTCGCACAGCAAGCCGCTGAGCGCAGAGCATTGGAGGCCGAAGCAGAAGCCAAGCGCCTCACGGATGATTTGGAGATGTTGGATCAGCACTTCGCCGAGCGTTCGTTGTTGCTCCGTGAAGCATTCCTCAATAGCGAGCTAACCAAAGAAGAGCTAGCAGCAGCGCAACGTGAACTGGAGCGTGAGCGCCTACAGCAACGCTTGCAGGACATGACAGAGGCGGGCGAACTGGAGACAGACGTCGTGCAGGGCATTCATGACAAGCTGCTCAGTCTGCGAGAGCAAGACCTTGCCGCAGAGACAGCTATCGAGGAGAAGCGTCGTGCTGAACTCAAAAAGACGCAAGACGAGCGCATCAAATCCAATAAAACTGCGGTCGAAGCAACGGCCGACATGTTTGGCGCTATTGCCGATCTACTCAGTCAAAATGAAAAGGCTGAGAAGAAGAATAAGCAGGTTATCAAGGCCTTGCGCACCAGCGAGATCACCATCAATGGTGTGCTTGAGATATCGAAGATTTGGGCGACTTACGCGGCCAATCCAATTGTTGCCGGTATCCTCACCGGTGCTGCGGTGGCTCGTACAGCGCTAGGTGTGAGCAAGGTCAACAAGGCAGCCAAGGGTGGCATTTTCGGTGGCAACCTCCACTCCAATGGCGGCAACCGTGGCGTATTCCAAGACGGTACAGAGATCGAAGTAGAGCGCGATGAGCTGTTCATGGTCGTGAATCGTCGAAGCACAGACCTCATTCAGCAAATGGGAGGCCTCAACGCCATCAATGGCTATGGCATCGACTTCTCGAAAGGTGTCACTCCAGGCCGACGCGCTGAGCGAGGATCGTTGATGAGCTTCAAGACTACCCCGCGTGGATCTGCGCGTGTGGCGAGTGCCGATGCGCAGGGCACCAACATCGATGGTGTCATGGATGCGGTAATGATGCTCATTAAGTCGCAGCAGGAGCAAGCGAATCGCCCGATCAAGACCTACGTCGCCCTCGATGACTTTGAGGGAAAGCAAGGTGATCGGGATTATGTGGCTAGTAGGGCTGCGTTGTAGTGTCCTGTGCGACCACCGGTCCGCAGAAGTGCGTAGCGCGATGACTCTACCCAGCGTCACAGGTAGTATCTTTGGGGCATGGATGTCATCGACAACTTAGTAAAGCGCGCCACGCGAGATTTCGCTATTCAGTTAGATGAACTGATGATTAAAGGCCTGCAACTGAAAGGTTACCCAATGGATGGGACTAGGGCAGAAAACCAAGAGTTCATTCGTCAAAATTGCGAAGTACATATTCACCCTGACGGGAGTAAAGTGTTCTTTGTTGGAGAATCATCCTTCTTGCTATACACACCAACAGACCCCAAACAGCTTGGGGGTTGGCGTCATGGAAAGAATAAGGTTACAGCGATCTATGACATGGGCGCATATTCTTATCTGTAAGCTTACGCAAAAACCTACCTTCACCACATGCAAGACTTCAAAGGCGTAAAAATACACCACGGTACACGATCAGATCAATCTGGTTGCCTTAAGTGGGGTCGTAAAACGGGAAACCTTTACGATGAAGAGAATAACCTCGTCGGACACGGAGAGATGGTTGATGGAGTGTTTCATGTTTATATGCTAGAAGATTCTACCATCAAATTCAAGCACGGCACAAGCGTCGCATTAAGCCCAGGACACACAGAACGTGATGATATGAAGGGAGCTAATTTTTCTAGTTAGGAGCTTGCGCCAAAACCTATCTTCACACTATAGAATAGCCTTACCTACAACGCGTGTTGTAGGTAGGGCGCCCTAAGCTTTACAAGAAATCTAAATTATTTTTCTCTAGGACTTGCACGGTAAGATATTTCTTACTTTTTTTACATCATCAAAGGGAGCAACGCTTGCGACCTACTTCAAACAAGAACCCTGACCGCCAGGCTAACCGGATAACATGATGGAAAATTCAAATCTAAGAGGAGAAATAATTTCAGCTTTTAACAGCAACACTATTATAGTTATAGACGATAGCGTTGCAATGGGTGAAGGATCAGAATTGTTTTTAACTTCAATTTCTATTGAAGAAAATCTAAGTAAGTCACGAAACATGACACTTCCTTGCTTATTCAAAACTGGTAAAACAGTAAAAGATGAGAATGGATTGTTTACATCTAAAAGAGAGTATAAGCTAGTTCCTTTGTCAGAAGGGAAGGCAGCTGAAGAAAAGCTTTCAGCAATTTATAAAGAAGAATCTGATAAGTTCCCATTTGATGAGTCTGTAATGGATCTATCTAAATTCTAAATTAGAAACATGAGTTTTTACACAATTCCATATGTACAAAATAATCTCAATCCAGATCAATTTGTACACCCCACAAGGCACAAGCAAGTGATTTGCAGTTTTATTGAGAAAAATGAGCGGAGAGTCAATCTAATCACAGGCAGCATCGCGTCTTATTTTTCAGAATTCGCGTCACACGAGATGTTAGAGAGACTTGGCATAGGCTTGTTTAAGTTTTATGGAGCAACTATAAGCACTAAGATGCTTGGACAAGTCGAAATGGAAGGGTATAGTGTCGATGTCTATTCTATTGTTGTAGAAGATAGGCATCGACAGGCTATACATATTTTACGAAGAATTTTCAAAGCAGCTAGATGTTCGGATATTCAGTATTCACACCTCTTACAAGCAGATCGACTTTTTTAAGTCGCCTTGCCATTGTCTTTCAATTACTCAAGGGAGCGATTAAATCAAATCTGATGTACACATTAGTTCAACTACGAAAAAGCCACAACCTCACGCAAGCACAACTTGCGTCTAGACTAGACGTGCATCGCCCCCAAGTCGTTGCATGGGAAAAAGGAACTGACGCGATAGGGATCAAAACGGCTCGTCGTATTATGGAGTCATTCGATGTTGTTGCTACACTTGACCTAGAATCGAAGTCATTTACGTTCATGCCAGTTGAGCAGTGGCGTAAGCTTCAACCTACCATCGAGCAGATGGAGCGTGAAACAGACATGATGTGGCCTGACGCATAGCCTTACCTACAACGAGCGTATATGTGCAATTGCACATTCTGTATATAAAAGCCCACGACTCACCTCGTGGGCTTTTTTGGTTTTGGTATCATCGTGCTACGCACTACTGCGTACCGGTGGTCGCGCAGGACTCAGCGCGTAGCGCGTCCTACTCCCAGTCAATTGACTGCCCCCACATTGCCAGCAGATGGCAACAACCACTATAGGTATATCGGCTGCACTGGCTGAAATGGAAGAACCTGGACGACAGTTCATGCTCCACTATTTCATAGGCAGTGGTAAGGATCGCGGCAAGCGCGTCATCTGGCCTCGCTGTGTGTATGGTAGCCCTCGCATGACGACCAACGCCAAGCACAAATCGGCACCGAGTGACGAGCCTAGCACCATCGAAGACTTCAAGAAGAAGTATGCCGACTCGGGCGTGATCCCCATCACGAGACTCGATACGGGCGAATTCAAAACGATCAAGATTTCACACATCACGCGGTACGACATGATCCGCATCAAGCACTAGCGCAATGGCAAGGAAAGCAGTATCAAGCGGACACACCTACGACCTCGTCGAGCTAGGCGGCAGTAATGCCGTCGTGAAGTTTGGCGACTACAACACGGGCAGTTTTGCCGCTTACGAGCGTACGCGTAGAGATGTTCACGTAGACAAAGGGCAGCATCGGGTGCAGGTTATGAATTGGGGTAAGAGCAACGACCTGCCCGCGCAGCGTGAGAGCTTGATCATCGACAATGCGATCATCCCTTCGCTCATGCGCACGGCTCGCAATGCGTTGGTAGGTGAGGGTTTGCTTGCTTATGAAGAGATATTCGAAAGTGGCAAGCGTCGCATCGAAGAGGTGCAGATGGATAGCCAAGTCGCTGAATTCTTAGAGATGATCGACGAGGAAAGCTACCTCGACGCTGCAGCAGCTGAGATCACCAAGCATAGCTCTATCCCTGTAGAGTTTAAGCGCACGGTAAATCGTAAGTCGATCGCTAGCATCAAGGTGCTTGAAAACAAGTTTTGCCGAAAGGCGAAGAGAGAAAACGGTATCTCTCCAGGCACGGTCGTACACGATTGGAATTCAGGATTGGCGGAGAATACGCGTATCGATCAAGCGAAGTATCGCCCTACGTTCAACTGGCGAGACGAAGGCCTTATCAAGCATCGTGATCAAGTGGCGTGGTACGAGGATTGGATGTTCAACGATGGCTACTACGCTACGCCTGCCTGGTGGGGTGATTGGGAATGGATCGACTTGGCCAATCGTATACCGCGCTTTCACAAAGCTGGGCTGGACAATGGTTGGAATATCCGCTACCACGTGCAGGTACCGAAGAATTACTTCGATGGCAGTGGCACGGCGATGTCCCAGAGTAGGGCACAACTCAGAAGCGCGAAGGCTGATGGTGAGAGCGCTACCAGCAAGGCCGAAACTGAGCGCAAGGACAACAAAGCGAAGTTTCTTGACAAGCTTGATGAGTGCTTTAAGGGTGTGACCAATAATGGTCGCATCCTCCTGACGACCTACGAGATCAATGTAGCGGTGGGTAAGGAGTTCCCAGGCGTGAAGATTGAGGTGATCGACAACAAGCTGCAAGGCGATGCGATGCAGAAGTTGTACGACAGCTCCAACCAAGCGAATATCTCAGCGATGGGTGTACCGGCAGGGCTTGCAGCGATCCAAACAGCAGGTAAGATGAGTGCAGGTGCTGAGATGCGTAACAGCTTTATCATGTACATGGCCTTGCAGACGCGACGCCCACGTGCCAAGATGATCAAGCCGATCTACGATGCGATGCGTCGAAGTGGAGTGAAGATGCCGCACAAGCTGGGATTCCGCGACCTAGATATCACCAAGCTCGATGAGAGCAAGAGCGCTACCAAGGAGGTAGTGGCTGGTGAGGCTGTACAGGAAAGAAAGGCGGCATGATCCCGCTCGTAGACAGAGAATCAAAGCTCACGCCCGAGCAAGCGCAAGATCCTCTCTTGGTGCTGGCTGAAGATATCGGCATGCTCCACGATGAGGTGGAGGCAGTCAATCAGGCGGCAGGATTGCCTGTACATCCTGCTGGTTTGATTAAGGATTTGCGTGAGCACCTGGTATATGTGATGGGCATGTTGACGGCTTTTGAGCTTTCGCTAAAACAAATTTCGAAAGGAGAAACCCCGAGCAATGACTGAGCCTGAATACTGGAACCATATCGAGGCGATATCGATCAAGTTTGTCGAGCATCCTTTGCTGCCCATGTTGCGCAAGGGCAACACGGCGATGAACAGGCTGATGATCGCGCCACTCGTGGCCAAGCTGCGTGCCAAGGTGGATGGGGAGGTGGTGAAAGATCCAACCTTGGTGAGCCTCAACATTCGAAAGTCTACGCTCTACAAGGCGCGTTGTAAGCTGAGCAATCGCCTGGAGGATGCGCCCAACCAGCGCAAGGCTGCACAGATCAGCATTGAGATCGACGAAATCCAGAAGTGTTTTGGTGAAGTGCAGCGGCAGATACGTAGGGCATTGGCCGGTGTATCCATCAGGCCCGATGATACGACGGTAGACTTGCCTACTACGCCGCTCGAAAGGCGTCGCCGTTTGCAGAGTTTACGCAGCATGCGCAGTCGTACGCGGAAGAAACTGAAGACTATCGAGGATTTTCCCAATCGTCGCAAGAACATCAATGCTATCAACAAGCTACGCGACCGCCTCGGCGAGATCGAAGCGGAGCTCAAACAACTAGAAGCTGATGGCTAAGATTGACGGAATCAAAATCTACACGGCCAACGAGTTTGCGAAAGCCGAAATCAACGATCGCTACCGGATGCACTTGATGAATCCGGAGAAGTATGTGTTGAGGGCGCATGAGGCTGAACGCTTCGAGCGCTTGTCGTTGGCGTTTACGATCTGTTCTGAGTGGCCTAGTCAGATGCAGGCGATACGTGTGCTGCGTGAGTCAACAGATTGGGACTACTCTGCAGGAGCGTGGCAGTACTTGATGAAGCAATGTATGGATGTGTTTGGCGACATCTTGACGAGCAACAAGCGCATCAGTCGTGCGATACGTATTGAGCGCCTACACGTGTACAACAAGTGGGCTGAGGCTAAAGGCGATATCCGTTTGGCGATGGACTGCATCATGGCCATCGAAAAGATTGAAGCATCTATCGAGGAGCTTGGCGAGGAAGAGATCAGTCCAGAATTGGTACCGCTTGAGTTTACCACAGATGCAAAAGCATTGGAGGAAGGCGAAGAGGTTGAAAACGAGCTGATAGGATGAGTGACGCCGTACGAAAACGCCGCGTCTATCTGAATCCTAAGCAGATGGAGTTTGTGCAGCACGATGCAAGCATTGGGCTTTTCCTTGGTGGTCGTGGAGTAGGGAAGTCTACCATTGCCGCCGC
>CALDTK010000273.1 GCA_937924035.1 uncultured Saprospiraceae bacterium
CGGAAAGGAGTGAAATCTGCTTGAGCATAGCGAGTTATAGTGTTTTGCAAAAAGTAATTCAGTACTTGCTGAATGACACAACGAACTTACAGTATCAGTTGATATGCATCGAAATTGTTTTTGGTTTTTACTTCTTTCGCTCACAGCGTGTACCCCCGATGGACCTCCAGTGCCGGATGTTTCTGGACTTGAGGTAGACCTAAAAATTCGTCGCTTTGAGCAAGATTTGGCGAATACGTTTAGCTTAGATAGCACTCAAAATGGAGCACAGGTACTTCGTGAGGCATATCCGATATTCTATGACAGTGTTTGGGTGGAGTTGCTACTGCCAGGAAGATTGCGCAGTCAGGATTCAGCTATGGTGGTTGCTTGGAATAAAGAACCCGCACTACATAAGCTACTAGATTCAGTACAATTAGCGTTCCCGGCAGGTGAGCAGCAACAATGGGAGAAAGACTTAATTCAAAGCTTTAAGTATGTCAAGCATTACTTTCCAGAAGTAGCAATTCCTGTGGTCATTACATACCCCAGTGAGTTGACGCTAGGGGCCTTCACCTATGGTGATTCTCTACTCGGCATAGGACTCGATTTTTACCTCGGGGATGGATTTTCGGCTTACGACCCTGCAATTATTCCAAGATACATTCAACGATCAATGAATGCTGATCACATCGCTTCACGTGCAATAGAGGCATGGGTGAGTGGGCAGATGGGGGAAGCTTCGGGCGACCGCATGCTAGATCGAATGATTAGTAATGGGAAGCTGCTTTACATCAAGGAGCGTTTGTTGCCTCATGTTGCCGATACGGCAGTGCTAGGCTTTAGTTCTGATCAGCTGGATTGGTTAGAAGGCAACGAGCTCGAAATGTGGGCGCATTACCTCGATAAGGAACTGCTTTACGAAACGAATGCAGGCTTGATTGGAAAGCATGTAGGCCCTAGTCCGAATGCTCCAGGAATGCCACCTGAAGCACCTGGAGGTAACGCGAACTGGGTGGCTATGAACATCGTCGAACAGTACATGTCGCGTCGCCCCGACCTTACTTTGCGGGACTTAATCGACGAAAAAGACAGCCAAAGAATACTTACTGAGAGTAAATACAAGCCGAAACGTTAACTTTCCACGCTTAAACCAAGTTTTAAACCGCCGCTATGTCAAAGCAACGTGCTATTCCACTCATCGATCTAGGCCAATTCGTTAATGGTGATGCCACTCAAAGGGCAGAAGTCGTCAAGCAAGTTGGTGATGCCTTCCAGGATACAGGTTTTGTTGGGGTCGTTAACCATGGTATAGATCAGCAATTGATCAATGACTACTTCCGCTCTTCAAAGGAATTTTTCAAACTTTCCAATGAGGTTAAGGAGCAGTATGAGTTCAAAGGAATGGCTGGTCAACGTGGATTCACATCCTTTGGTAAGGAGCACGCAAAGCAGAGTACGGTGGCAGACCTGAAGATGTTCTTTCAGTTAGGACAGGAAGTTCCAGCAAGTCATCCAGCTTTCGCCAAAACCCCACCTAATCCTCAAGTAAAAGAAGTACCAGAGTTTAGTGAAAAGGGGCGAGAACTATACAGAGCGTTTCAAGTAGCAGGAACGAATCTACTTCGTGCGATTGCACTCTATCTCAACTTAGATGAGCACTATTTCGATGAGAAGATTCGCTACGGCAATTCGATTCTACGTGCGATTTACTATCCACCGATCACAAGCGAGCCAGCTAGTGCAATTCGTGCCGAGCAACACGAGGATATCAATTTGATCACACTTCTTGTGGGTGCAAGTAGTGGTGGATTACAACTGCTTACGAAGGACAATGAGTGGGTTGACGTCGTTCCTGAAGAAGATGAAATCGTCATCAACGTTGGAGACATGCTCCAGCGCCTTACCAATAACTACCTGCGATCTACAACGCACCGTGTTGTTAATCCGCCAAAAGAAGAGTGGCATACAGATCGTTTGAGTATCCCGTTCTTCTTACACCCCGATTCAGATATGGACCTCACGGCTCTACCAGCAACGGTTACAGCTGATCGCCCTAATGCTTATCCTCCAATTACAGCAGGAGAATACTTGGACGAGCGTTTGCGAGAAATTGGCCTTAAGAAGTAACTCTTCAGCGGCATTGAGCGTTTGTGTTGTATCTTGACGTAAGACAAACGCTTTGATTACCATCGTTCGTCTTACCTTTGATCTACAAGCTTATAGCCATGCAATCTCTTTTCCTTTTCGGCCTCGGTGTTCAAGAAATGTTTTTCGTCTTCATGGCGGTACTTCTTCTCTTTGGTGGCAAGAAGATTCCGGAGCTCATGCGTGGACTTGGTAAAGGCATCCGTGAGTTTAATACTGCACGTGCAAGCATCGAAGGAGAAATCCGTGATGGTATGCGTGAAGGAGAGGCTGCTGACAAGGCAAAGATTAAGGTAGAAAAGGACAGCTAAGTTTTGTCATTGATCCACGTGTTACGGGGTTTTCCGTAAGCGATGGTTCTCTTGCCCCTTAACAATCTAATGCTGTCTACCGCTGGCGAGCTACTCTTCTAGTAGCTTGTTAGAAGTGTCTTGGGCATCTAGTCGTACTTGGAAAGACCGTAACGCTCGATTAAGCTGACCAACTTATGCGCATACTTCGGGTCGGTGGCATAACCAGCTTTCTTCAAGCCTTTTGCCCAGCCTTTGTAGTCTTTTGGCGAAAGCTTGAATAGCTTTTTGTAGCGACTTCCATTTGTAAGGAAAGCACTGTGGGCACGATAGCTATCTGCAGGATCTTCGTAGTTGCGGAAAAAATCCTTGTGGTGGTCGTCTTCGAAATTGTGGCAATGTCCACGTTTACAGGAACGCTTGAAGCACTTAATTCCAAAGTGATTATTGGTTCGCTGGGCAAGTTTGCTCGTACCTGCAACACTTTCGAGTAAGCCTTGGGCGAGGGTAATACTTGCAGGAATTCCATGTGCCTCCATTTCCGCGATCGCAATAGGGGCAAAGGTTTCGATATAGTGCTTTCGGAGGCGAGCTACATCTGCTGACGTATGATTTGTTGGGTGTTTGAAACTAGCCAATTGGGCAATCGCTTCCGTTTTTTGATGTTGCTCCTTTGGGCTAACGTTTAGTGGAATTTCTCCAGCTGCGATATCGCCAACGTGTATGTCTACACGTACTCCATGACGGACGAAGAAAATTACAACCAACACCAACATTAAGTACTTGAAGGTGAAGTACGGACGAAAACGATTGAATAGGGTAGTGATGTCAAACATGTTGTTCGCTTTTGCTCAACAAATATAAGTAAAAGTTTTAATGTGAAACAAAATGTTTTGTAAAATAAACTTTAAACGAAAGCTCATCACAGGTGGTTAGTTCTACTTCACTCGCAGTCTTGTCCCAACATGGATCGTATCTGATTCCAAAGCATTGAGACGTCTCAATTCAGTAACACTAATCCCTTCACGGCTGCTTATGCGCCATAGCGTTTCGCCAGATTGTACCGTCACATAGCGAACTGTGTTTTCTGCAGGTCGCCTGGTGCTCTGGTTAGTTGCAGATGTTCTTTCAACGGCAGGCACCACCTTTCGCGCTACATAGGTTTTGCGAGTCTTATTGATTGCCCCAGAAGGAGCGGTAGGGTTGCTAGATTCAACTTGAACCTTCGTACTAGCGTAGTGAGACATTTGCTTTTCAGCTCTTTGTAATTGAACGACATCATTCTTCTTTCGTCGACCACGTATGTAAACTTCTTCACCAGCTTTGGGCTCAGTACCCAGCATCATGTTGTTGCGCTTGTACAGCCAGTTTGTTTTGATTCCATAATCGTCAGCAATAGATTGCATGGACTCTGTACTTTTCACTCGATGAGTCTTTTGACGGCCGCGAAAAGCTTTTCTCTTTGGCTGTAAATAGATACGTGTCCCCTGCGTTACTGGAGCCATAACGTAGGCGATCTCTTCGTTGTACTTCACCAATTCAGAGCTGTAGCTTCGTGTACGACGTGCAATGTCTCCTAGGTTTTCACCTGGTGCTGGATACGTGTACTCAACATCATTATTGACATGGACACGGACTCTTTTGGTAACCTTTGGTTGATGGAGTGGCATGCTAGATCTACTCGAGGGCATAGATGCTCCTGAGATTGCGGGGCTGTTATCGGTCGATGCTTCGACAATGATTTCCGCAGTTGCTTCGCTTATTTTGGTCTCGTTACTTGCGAGCATGTAGTCGGTTGCACTACTTCCCTCATCGAATTGATACAATTCATAGGATTCGATTAAACCAATGAGCTTAGTCGCATAGGTTGAAGAAGTCGCATAACCTGCTTTCTTTAAACCTTTAGCCCAACCTTTATAATCGGTAGGCTTGAGCAAGAAGAGTCCAGCGTAGCGTCGGGATCCCGTAAGAAAGTCACTATGATCAGCATAGCTCTGTGCTGGGTCATCGTATTTTCTGAAACAGCTTTCGATCAGCTTTCCTTGACGGTTACGATCATCATCCTTACGGTACATGGTTTTACCGGTCCAGCTACTATGACATTTAATGCCAAAATGGTTGTTGGCTTTGGTAGCAAGGGTGCTTCTGCCAGCGCCCGATTCGAGCAGACCCTGAGCGAGCGTTATAGAAGCAGGAATTTTAGAGGTGTACATCTCTTGAATCGCCATTGGGGCGAACGTCTGGATGTACTCGTGGTATGCTGGAGAGGTCTGAGCACTCATGCTGAGTACCAAACCTATCGCTAGGCAGGTGAGTGTAGGTTTCATGTGTTAGATTGGCTAACGTGTGTTTGTTCAATCGCATTACCTACTTATAGGTATGGTAACACTTGCACATCACAGAGGAAGTGCATGCTATGTCTTACGCGCACCGACACATGGAGTTACGTCCGTTTACTCAATTGATCCTACCGATACCGCACGGTTGGCCCTTAGCATCAAGTAGTTGACAACGTGGTGGAGTTGTGCGAACCGTTGGTCTTTCGTGTGACCTGCTGCGTAGCGCGCATAGATTTGTTGCACTATTCCAGCAATCTTGAAGTTGCCGAAGACAAAGGCATAGAGTAGCTCAGTAGTTTTGAGGTCTGAGGTTTTGGCGTAAGCAGAAACAAGTTGATCACGTCGGCAACAACCTGGCAAGTGCGTGGCGTTAATGCCGAGAAAGGGCATTTCCTTGACTTCCTCCGGATGAGCCCAGTATGCGAGGGTTAAGCCCAAATCAAGAATCGGATGCCCGACCGTACACATTTCCCAATCCAAAATGGCAGCGACTTGGCTGTAGTTTCCCTCTTTAAAGATGACGTTGTCAAACTTGTAGTCGTTATGAACTAATGCTCCTGTATGATCTTCAATTTGCTCGCTTCGGAGGTATTCTACGAGGCTATTCGGTAGGGATACGTTCTCCGTTTTTGCACGGTCAAATCTTCTTATCCATCCTTCTACTTGGCGTTCAACATAACCTGCCGGCTTCCCAAGATTGGCGAGCTTGCTTCCTTTGATATCCAACTGATGCAGGTCTGCGAGCGCTTCAATCAATGCAGCAGAAGCCTGTCCTCTTTCGCTTGAGGAAAGTTGAGAACCATGTCCAGGCTGATTGCGAATAATCTCCCCTTCAACATGTTCCATGAGGTAAAAAGGTGCGCCGATGACTGATTCATTCTTGCACATCAGATGTGTTTTTGGAGCTTTCGCAAAAACAGGTTGTAAGGTGCTAAGTACCTCAAACTCTCGTAACATGTCATGCGCTTTTTCAGCGCGAGGTCCGAGAGGAGGTCTACGTAGAACAAACGAGCCTTTATCGGTATCTAGTCGATAGGTGAGGTTAGAAAAACCGCTCTTGAATTGTTCTACATGAAGAAGCTTGTTGATTCCTAGAGGAGCTTGCTTCAAATAATCTGAGAGGGTTGATAGGGGGAGTGCTTCTCCTTCACGGCTTTTCTGGCTTTGCATGGCCCTAAGGTCGCTTTTAAACAGAAAAGCCCAGTGCGAATAAATCGCACTGGGCTTTCTTGTGTAGGGTAGGTTTAAGACCTATCCGTTGGCTGGGTTTAGACTAGTAGTCATCACGTCCACCGCCGCCGCCGTAGCCGCCACGATCTCCACCACCACGACGATCACCGCCGCCGCCGTAGCCGCCGCGATCTCCACCGCCTCGACGATCTCCACCGCCGCCGCCATAGCCGCCGCGATCTCCACCACCGCCACCGCCTCGACGGTCACGATCGTATGCGCCGCCGCCGTAGCCGCCGCGTGATCCACCACCACCGCCGCCGCCGCGGTTGTAGCCTCCGCCACCACCACCGCCGCGCTCTTCGCGTGGACGTGCTTCTTTTACGATGATGTTACGTCCTTCGACGTCTGCATCATTAAGGTTTTCGATGGCAGCATTTGCCTCGGCGTCGTCTGGCATCTCTACGAAACCAAAACCACGTGAGCGACCAGTTTCCCGATCTAAAATTACTTTAGCAGAATCGACTGTGCCAAACTGCTCGAAGAGACGCTGTAGGTCCTCATCCGTAGATGAAAAGCTCAGGCTCGCAACAAAAATGTTCATTAAAAAACTAACTGAAAAGTGAAAAAACAACTTGATACGCCGAAAAGAACTGTCTAATTGATAGTAACAAGCCATGTAAAGGAACGACTAAATATTATATCAAAGCAATTTTTTATGTATTAATCCAAAACTTATTTCTATATAGCTGATGGTTAACATGTCATTATCGACTAGTTTTTCCGCTTTTACATTCCTTAATTGTTCAACTTCCCCAATCAATTAAAACAAAAACAACATGAGTCCATTAGAAATACTCGCACAACAACTTTCTGGTCCTGCAATGGCACAACTTAGCCAACGAGTAGGTGCACAACCCCAGCAAACACAAGCCGCGACGGCTGGAATCGTTCAAACGTTACTTGGGGCTATGGCCCGCAACGTTCAGAAAGATCCAAGTCAGGCAGACAAGATCGCAGGCGCACTTGAGCGTGATAACCATGCAAGTCTTCTCGATAATATCGGGGCTATGCTTGGTGGCGGAAGCGGTGCTGCTCAGAATTCTCGTTCAATGAACGGAATGGGCATTTTACAGCACATTCTTGGCGGAAAAGCAGGTCGTGTTGCAGATCAAGTGAGTAAAACGAGTGGTTTGAACTCTAATCAAGTCGCTCAACTCATGGTTACTCTCGCTCCTCTTGTCATGGGAGCACTCGGAAAAAGTAAGCAGCAGTCAGGTGCCCAAGGTGGCTCTGGTATTGCTAGTATTCTTGGAGCTGTTCTAGGTGGCGGTGGCCTTTTTGGTGGCGTAAAGTCTACACCACAGCAACAGCCTGCAGGAAACCGATTCCTCAATGCAGTACTCGATCGCGATGGTGATGGTAATACTGGAGACGATCTCGCTCAAATGGGAATGCAATTGTTAGGAGGACTTTTCCGTCGCTAATAATTACTCAGGTGCACTTTAAACGTGCATTGTCAAAGCCCTGCCATTCACTTTATGTGAGTAGCAGGGCTTTTTCTATTGAAAACTTCGTCTCGAATTCTTGAAGCAATCATTCATATTTGTCATATGGAGTTCGACATTGCTAAATACACCACTGAAGCTATAGAGTGGTTGCTCGCATTTTTACCAGGTGCTTTAATGGCTATCGCGACGCTAGTCATCGGTTTCTGGATCGCTAACAAGGTTGATGATCTTGTTGAAGCCGCTCTCAAACGTTCTAGCCTCTCACCAGAGCTAACGAGTTTTTTCGGCTCAATGAGCACCATTGTCGTCAAGGGATTTGCTTTGATGGTTGCTGCGGGCTTCATCGGATTTGATACCGCTGGGCTAATCGGAATACTCGCGGCAGGTGCTTTCGCAGTTGGTTTCGCCTTACAGGGGAGTCTATCCAACTTCGCAGCAGGAATTCTTATCCTCACCTTCAAACCATTCCGCGTCGGCGATTGGATCAGCGCATCTGATGTATTTGGAAAAGTGGAAGAAATTCAGATTCTGAGCACCATCGTCGTAAGTCCAGGAATGAAAACGATCATTATCCCTAATGCAGACATTATAGGTGGGGTCGTTACCAACTTCACAACAAAAGGCATCATACGCCTTGAATTGGACATCCCGATGGCCTACGAAAGCTCATTTCCACAGATAAGAGAGGTCATTTTAGAGGTTCTAAACAACAATGAGTACGTGCTGAAAAGTCCAGCACCAGAAGTTGGAATTGGTAACTACGATTCTCACAACATTATTCTTAGTGTTCGTCCATACGTTGAGCCAGACAATTATTGGGACGCTACCTATGAGATTAATCGACTCATTAAGAATGCTCTTCACAAGGCCGACATTCCGATGGCATACTCTGAAGGAGTTGAATTGGGTAAAATCGGCGCCTAGACCTAGCGAAGTTTCCAGTCTATCGGTGGCCATCGCTAATCGCCTTACCTTCAGGTAGATCGGCACGATATCTGACTGAACAGGTACTGTATGGTGTACCCTGTATATAGTAGGAAGCTGTCTTGCTTTTTACCCCTGCTAGTATTTGTAATTCTTCCTTTTGCCATTTCAGCACAGTGCGCAACTGTGGTCAATATTGTAAATCCCTCACAAGTTTTTTGCAATTCACCTGGTAGTCAATTTACGCTAACGGCTCAACCACTAGGTGGGATTTTTACCGGTCAGGCAATAAGAGGTGATGGATTCATTTCTTTAGATAACCTCGATGAAGGGTCTTATTGGATGTACTATACCGCACCCGACAGTTGTGGGACGAAAGACTCGGTTGAGATATATGTTCAACAGGTCACTTCGCAGATTAGTCAGCTCAATCCATACAACTGTGCCGATAATCGATCTTCTCTTTTACAAGTAGATGCCTCAAGTGAAGAAACCTTATTTTTTGAAGGTTTGGATTGGAATCTTAATGTACAACCTCAGGAATTTGAGACACGTGCCTTGCCAAATGTTCACAGCTATCGTCTAGATGTCGTTAGTACTGCAACAGGGCAGGCATGCGTATCAGAAGTGCAGCCTGAGTTTGTCAATTCAACGCCCGTTCAGACACGCACTCACCTCGATTGTGAAGCAGATAGCTTAAGTATTGAAATCGTAGACGCCCAAATGCCAGTTACCGCTAGCTGGAAGTATTATGACGACTTCGCTTTCGCTAAAACAGGAGCCGTTACGATGGATCTACATCTATCTCCGGATCAGGTTGGACATTATCAGCTCATGGCTACCTATGCTAATGGTTGTCAATCGGAGAAAAGCGTTTGGGTACCTGCTGTTGATAGCTTTCTGCCTGAGGTTGACTTACCTGCACGGGTGTTATTGCCTTGTACAAACCAGGGAGTTCGTTTGCCGTTAGAAGTCACCACCTCTTACACCGCAGGAAAACCTTACATCAATTGGATTTCAGACGATAATCAACAGGTAAGTGATTCCACAATCATAAACCCAACGGTTGATGAGATTGGGACGTACACAGTCTTTGTTACGGATAGCATTTCTGGATGCTCCGCAGCTCCCATGTCTGTACGAGTAAGTCAAGCTGGACCTCAAAAGGACACCTTTTACCAAACGATTTGTCACGAGGCATTCTACGATTGGGAAGGACGTCGTTACCGCGCAAGTGGAGTTTATGAGCGTGGGTTTCAAAACGCATATGGTTGCGATTCAAATCGTGTACTCGTACTGGATGTTTTGGCGAAAGCTGAAGACACGCTAACCGTTTCTACCTGCTCAGGCAGCATATATGAATTTGGCGGAGATAGCCTTCGAACTGCAGGTGTCTACACGAAAACCTTTTCTTCCTCTAGAGGGTGTGATTCTACCGTCACGCTAAACTTGGAAATAGCCCCGGTATCGATCTATAGCTTTAGCCAAAGTATTTGTGCTGGAGATTCATACCAACTAGGCACAGAAATGCTGACTGAGAGCGGCCAGTACGATCGCACACTCCAGACGATCACAGGTTGTGATTCGCTGGTTGAACTAACCCTGGAAGTCCTTCCTCAGTTTACACAAACAGAAGCTCACACTATTTGCGAAGGGGATGCCTATACCTTTGAAAATCGAGAAGTTTTTACGGCAGGTCAGTATGTTGATACGTTGACCTCTTCTTTTGGCTGCGATTCTATTCAAATATTAAATCTTGAAGTAATACCAACTTCAATTACTGAAATGGTTGAGGTTATTTGCGAAGGTGAAGCTTTTCAAATATCAGGACAATCATTTACCGAAACGGGATTATACACGCTCGCATTTGGAGCTGCAAATGGATGTGATTCGTTGATCAATATTGACTTAACGGTCATGCCTCCGATGATCCTAACCATTGACACTATTAATCAGTCTGGAAACAGTCTTGGTGATGTCGTGGTGCGCGTAGAGGGTGGTGTTGCACCGTATCAATTCAGCTGGTCGAACGGCGTTTTGGGGGATAACGTACCTGTTGGAACGAACGTAAGTAGCATTCAAGTAATCGATGCGAGCGGTTGTCAGCAAGTCCTACTACTCAATGAAATAAGTAATACAAATTCAGCTTGGGAAGGCGATCTCCAACTAGGACCTAATCCGACTCAAGGCCAAGTTCAATGG
>CALDTK010000274.1 GCA_937924035.1 uncultured Saprospiraceae bacterium
CTGCGAACCGAACCGGTTCTCCCGGCGACAATAGCAAGTGGGTACCACCCGATTCCATCTCGAACTCGGAAGTGAAACCGCTTAGCGCCGATGATAGTGTGGGGTCTCCCCATGTGAAAGTAGGTCATCGCCGGGGTATTATTAGGGAAGAAAGCCCGCTACCAATGTAGCGGGCTTTTTTTTGCCTGGAAATACGTTGGGTATGGCTTACTTGAGCATGGCCCATGTGACAAAATTGTCTGGAACAATTTTGAACTGCGCAGCATCTATAGAAGGCGGTAGATAGCCCTGTAATGCAGTCGCATTTTACTTGACAACAATAAAACACAACAATATAGTTGTGTTGATGATTCCTTCTCTAATAACTAACAATGGAATATGGAATGTTCTCCCTCCTGGGGTTCACGAGTGCTCGTACAGTGAAATTGAAGACGTGTTCGGTTACAACAATACGCGCAGAGATTTACTTTCTGGGTTGAAAGTCGGACTTGAACAACTATCTAAAGCGGGTTGTCGAGTCTGCTACATAGACGGTAGTTTTGTAACCAGCAAACCAATCCCGGGGGATTTTGATGCATGTTGGGACCATGTAGGGATAGACGTAGCTTTGTTGAATCCAGTTTTTTTGGATTTTAGTAACAAACGTGCAGCCCAAAAGAGTATTTTTCTCGGTGAATTTTTCCCTGCGATGGGCTGTGCTGAGCCGGGATTTAACTACCTTAACTTTTTTCAGAAAGACAAAGCGAATGGTGAAACTAAAGGGATTCTGAAAGTGACACTACCCGATGGTTTAACAAATTAGGTGTAAGCCATGATTCAGAATGATCGACAATACAAAATAACTCTTAAAGCTTTACGAGATTTACGTGAAGCATATGATATGCAGAATACGAATGATCTTGAAGATTGGGTAGTTAAAGCAAACCGAGATGCACTAGTTAGCCAAATTGAGGAATTTGAAGAATTGCTCGCTAGTTATGAACTGTTGAAATCCGGGTCTCAGACAAAGTGGTCTTGTAGCGGATTAGAGTATTTGCCCACTATCCTTATAAAGGCGAGGATTTCATCAGGTAAGACACAAAAAGAACTGGCTGCCGAATTAGATATTAAACCTCAACAAGTTCAGAGGTATGAAGCTACTAATTATCAAGGTGCGAATTTAGATCGATTGATAGAAGTAGCAAATGCTTTGAATATTGAATTCACTTCAATAGCTAAAAATAACGCGGATGATTTCAGCAGTGTTATTTCAACAGCTAATAAAATGGAGTGGGGAAATTTTCCAATTAAAGAAATGATTCGTAGAAAATGGATAGAAAATATAGGTGGAATATCGACATTTTTTAACAGCTATCCTATGTCGACACAGGCGTTACATAGAAAATCCTATCACGGTACAAACCGTCCGAATGAATACAGTCTGCTGGCATGGCAGACAAAAGTACTCTATAAAGCTCAAGAAAAAATTAAGGCACAGGAAGTAAATGAGTTTGTGTTATCTGATAGATGGGTAAAAGAGTTAGTTTCATTCTCTGCTTTACCTGATGCTCCTATTAGAGCTGTAGATTTGTTAAGAAAAAATGGAATAGTATTGGTATTCGAACGTCACTTATCGAAGACATATCTTGATGGTGCAGCCATGCTAACTAAAGAGGGAATACCTGTTGTGGGCATGACCTTAAGGCATGATAGGCTCGATAATTTTTGGTTTGTATTGCTGCATGAATTAGGTCATATATTTCTGCACCTTTTCAATGGCTCTAGTGGAGTATTCTTTGACGATGTAGAAGGTGGAGTAGACACAAATTTCAAAGAGCAGGAAGCTGATAAATTTGCATTAGATAATTTGATTTCTGAGAAAAATTGGCTTTTGTGTGTGTCTAGGTTTCAAGCTACATCCGAGGCTGTGATTGCAGATTCAAAACGCCTAAATGTACATCCATCCATAGTTGCTGGTCGGGTACGAAAAGAAAAAAACAACTATACGCTGCTAAATGAATTTGTTGGTAGCGGAATGGTTCGTAAAACTTTAGGGGAAGATGTATGAAGGTTTCCTCCGGGACTTACATGCCCGTTCTAAAATGGCGAATGGGTGAATACATGTCGTTATCGAGGCTTTCGAATAAACGAAAGAAGTTTATTCTGCCAATATTCGTGATACCGCCTATCGAATATGACTTTGAAAACGAAAAGGACTCAAAAACAATTGACGAGCACCTTGATGGCTTTGGAAAAAAATTAAAAGAGAAATGGGGTGACCAACAAGCGATGATCGAGTTGTATGAAACAATTTCGAATCAAAAAATGGCTAATGGTGATTTAAGTGAAGTCTCTGTATACAAAGATCTCGTGAAAAACCAATGTTCGTTCTCTCCAGTCATTCGTATCGGTGTATCTAAACAACAGCTACGATCAGTTGTTGGTACCTTACCAGATGCTACTAGTATTGCATTAAGATTATCGCTACCAGACTTGGTTGACATTGAATTCGCAGATAAATTGAGTAAATTACTTGAAGAGTTAGGTGTTAGCAGAAAGGAGGTTGATTTGATTGTTGACTTGGGTAGGCCAGACACTTTTTCCCCTTACGAACAACTTTCTAGATTGTTAGCTCACTATTTTGATGAAATAGAAAGCTTAGAAGACTTTCGCTCGTTTAGTTTAATTAGTACCTCACTAGACTTACGTGTAGTTAAAAAGCCGGGAGGCGTTTTCATAAGAAATGAATGGCTGTTCTATTCAGAACTTGTGGATAATTTGAGATCGTCCAAAATTAGGATTCCGTGCTTTGGTGATTATTCGATAGAACCTCCGGAGTTCCAGTCCTTAGATTTTAGGTTGATGCAACCTGGGGCAAAAGTTGTCTATACTACAGAAGAGTGTTGGTTTGTTGTTAAAGGTGGAGGATTTAGAAAAAATCCACATCAGATGCAAGACCTATGCAAAGAAGTTGTTGGCTCGGCACATTATCTCGGTCCAGGATATTCAATCTGGGATAAGAGAATAAACGATACCGCTATTGGCACTGAAGGGTGTGGCAATCTAACTACATGGAAGCAAGTCGGCGTTGGGCATCACCTAACTCTTGTGACTGATCAGGTCTCCAGTTTTCACGCATTATGAGATAGTGTTTGACCGACTGAATTATTTGGTTTTTTGGTAGGGATGAACCGAGAAGTTTGTAGAGTTTTACACGAGGAAGATTTCTATGTGGGATGCCGGCATTGCAAAGTAATTCAATTGCCTCACTTTTCCATAGAAAATGAGCGGTAGAGATTATATCAAGATCTGAGTTTTTTCTAGGCTTTCGAATAGATTCAAAGTAAATTGCACCTCTACTGCCTCTTTTTACCAGAATAACACCAACAAAATCCGGCACTGATTCCATAACTTTCTTTAAATGCACTTCTGCGGTAACCACTGTTAGACGTTCAAAACACTTCGAAAAAGATTTAATTTGAGCTGGGAGTCTACTCAAGTCATCTCTTGATGATTTAATTTCATATCCGTGTAACTGACCATTTATTACTGCAATGTCAATTCTTTGGGTTCCATGGGTAACCCCAAGTTCATCAATGATTCGCGTTTTATTTTGATTATGAAATCTTTTTAGAACTTTATTATGTAACGCTGATCGTATTTCAGCGTCATTCGTATCCAAAGGCTTGCTCATGCTTTGCTTACCGTAAAAGATTTTGTGGTTTTGGATAGGGTGTGCAGTACTGGATTAATAAATCATTTAAGAAGGAATTATACATTCCACGCCTTTGCACTGTAAATCATCTGTATGTCTACAATTTGCGAAATGTGCAGGCTGAATCATATTCATTGAATATTGTCAATATTTATTTATCAATGCAAATTGATTATAAAGAGAAGGGGTTAGATGCGTTCTGTAAGTGCAAAGCGTGGTACTGAAGTAGTGTTAAGATTTATTTAGAGCAGTACAGCATTACAGCAGTAAGGAAGTAGAAGTATGCCAAGGCCGCCAAGAATCCAATATGAAAATGCGTTTTACCATGTAATGAATAGAGGTCGAGGAAGACGTTGGATCTGCCCCAATGGTTTGCTGCTGCAAGAATTGGCAGAATTAAAAGGTCAGTAGGGGTCAGGATAGTTTTACAAAGTACCAGGCTAGTCAATAGCTGTAACAGGGTGAAACTAGTTTGTATAGAAGTATGTTTTAGAAGTATCTCGTGCTTCACGAATCGAATACGAAAAAACAATCAACCTCGCAAGTTAGCCATGTATCGCGCCCAAAAGTATGGTGACTTTATACAGCGCGGGGTAGCAGGTTACTTCCATCTAGGCCACACAGTTAGCGTATCGTCAGCCATACGGAGCATTGGACTGTGTATTGATGATGGTTCAATGAAAAGAGAATACGTGGCGATCAGACAGGTTTGATTGTAGTAAAACTATCCTGACCCCTATAACTTTTTTGGTTCAGTCTGTGAGCGTTTTAACTGGCGTTGCCATGCCTTGGTGCTGATGGATAATCACTACCATATCATTGTAGAAACGGTAGAGGGTAATCTGTCAAAGGGTATGCGGCAGCTCAATGGTGTGTATACCCAAAAGCACAACAAACGACATCGTCGTGTAGGGCATGTTTTTCAGGGTAGATTTAAGGTGATATTGGTTGATAAAGAAAGTTATCTGTTGGAGCTGAGTCGCTATGTAGTATTGAATCCACTGCGTGCGAGAATGGTCAAGCAACTTAGTCATTGGAAGTGGAGTAGTTACCGGTCAATGATAGGGAAATCGAAATCACCAGATTGGATGGAAACAGATTGGATATTGGGCCATTTTGGCCGCCAAAGGAAAACTGCGGTGACCAGGTATATTGATATTGTAAGAGAGGGTAAGGGACTTGATTCAGTTTGGGATAACAAGATTCATCCAGTGATTCTGGGTGATGAGGTGTACATAGAGTCGATTTACAAGCATTACGTCGACGAGAGCAGTACCAATGTAAAGGAGATCAGCCGTCTCGAAAGAAAACCGACTTATAAGCCCATAAGTAGCTACTTTCAGCCAGGTAGGGATGAATCAGAGAGTATCTTAGCGGCGTAAAAATCAGGAGGATTTACATTGAAGGAAATAGCAGACTATTGCGTATGCACTATTCGACAGTGAGTCGCCTTATTTCCCAGTTGAAAGAGGTTTGATAATTGTCTCGCGCATGTGTCACCGCAAGACCTGACCCCCTATGTTTCATTGATGGTTGACTTTCTAAATCAACTTGATATACGGTATTTGTACGGCAGAGACAATTTATATCGCGCGAAGTTTGCGAAGGAGTGTGACGCGAATGACCAATACAGTAATTCCAGTTAAAGGAACTGGCTACCCGAAACTCACCGCTAAAACTGTTGTTTACACAAATAGAAATTCCGATACTGATAGCCCCGAGCAAGTTAAACAAAACTATATTGATCGTGTAAGGGCGTACATTCCTGTGGAAGTAGTTGCGTTTTTCATCTTTGTAAACAGCCTTGTATCTGAAAATGTTGGTAGTGTAAGAGATCTGTCTACATTAACTGCAGATGGTTACGTCGCCGTGCTTGCGGCAATTGTGGGAATCATAGGTACCATAATATATAGTCGTTTGTCCGCCAATTCTTTGAATATTCAGACTTGGAAGTTGAGTACAGCGGTGGCTGTAGCTGGATTCTGTATATGGATATACGCGATGGATGCCAAGTTATTTGATGTTCTTGAATTAGGCGTTGTTCCTTCAGTGTCTGGATTACTTCTGGCTACATTTACTTTATTTGTGGGGTTAGTTGTCCCTACAACAGATTCTGATATACATTCTGGTCAGTTCTCCAAATAATATAACTGAAAGTTCGGCTTTGCATATTGACGTGTATAGACATGGAGTAAGTATTATGTCTCTCGAAGGATTTAAAAAGCCGTTGTCTTCAAAATGGTTCCTCCACCGAGCGACGATAGCTAAAACACCTTTGACCTATCGGAATGATGAAGTTAGCGAAGGTCGTAAACACTTTGAAATAAATTCGGACGGTCGGCGTCTAGTGAAACAACAATGTTCTAGATATTTGAATTGATCTTTCATTGATGATTGAATTTGAGGACTAAAATGGACCATATCGTCAACTTGCGTTCTGATGGAACGATTTCTAATCAACCTCTTGAAGATAGTCTTAAGCTTTCAGGACCATATAACGTCGGGTCTGCTCCCAATGCTTACTCATTCACGCGATTACGCAATATTGACGTGAATTGGCACAAGATTTTCAAAGATGCTGGAGTGTCTCTGGACCAGGACAGCGACAACGCGTTGCGAGACTATATTCTAAAGAATTGGGGCACCGAAGGGTATAAAAAGGAGGTATTAGAGAAAAATGCGTTTGAATTAACAGAGAAGTGGCCGGCTTACGAGCACGATCCCAATTCTGTATCAGTCGTAAAGTACAATTTGGCTACCGGGTTTTATGTTTTTTCTTCCAAAGCAAAATGGTCAAATTACCGTATTCTTCCAAAAGCAAGTGAAGTTATCAAACATGAGTTAGGTTGTGTTTTTGCATTTTCTACAGATGCGGGCACTCGCTACTTTAAACCGATCATTGTTGATGAGCGGAACAATGAAATTACGTCGCCACAGCTAAGCGACTTTACATCAAAGAATAAATGGGAAGAGACTTGGAAGAAAGTTGATGGATTGATCCAAGTTTTTCATCCAGGAAAGAAGCCTGAGGATGGCGATAGTAGTAAAGAAGAAAGTGCTCTTAAGGTCGCTAAAGATCAAGCTATGGCAGCTTTTCCTTACACAGAGGTCGTTCGTGCGGACGCTTCGTTGATTTTGCAGCAATGGACTTTTTTGGACAATGAAGAAGAAATTGCAAGTCGACTGGCCGCAAAAGCAATAAAAATTGCAGAACAAATGGAAACCGCCGCTTTGCGAGAGCTGCCATTGCTGCAAGAGCAATACCGCGAGCTAAAATCTTATGGTCGAACGATAACTGAGAAGCGTAAAAGTCTTGCTGACGCAGCGGCTGATCTGGGCTACCATCTGTTTGTTAAAGATACCCCGGTCACTTATATTGACGAAGCTGGTAAAAAAGCCCCTAGAGAACTAAAGAAGGGCACACTTTACAGGCGATCACTCAAGACTCAGACTTGGACAACGTATCAAACACGATCGTATACTCGTAGGCGGCTATTCAGTCGACGTACATATACCTATCAAGTGCCTATTCAACACAGTAAAACTTTCGAGTTCTACGAAGAGGCAGTAATTGACAATGATCCGTGGGTCGAAGTTCTAGACTTTTACAAGGAAAACGATTACTCCGTCTTCTTCTTCATTGATACTGCCGACGGTCTTAGGACTGCAGACGGATCACGCCCTGAAGACGTTTTTCGTCTGTGTGAGAGTGATGAGGAGTTTCGAAAGAAGTGCGTTGTGGGGCTGCCGATAAGAGAACTCAGCATTGTTGGAGAGGAGTTCCTTGTCGGTTACTTGGTGATAGTCCGCCCGACCCCTGAAGCAATTGTAAGTGAGTTTCCCAATATTGAACTCGATGAAAGCCTTTCATATAGGTTCACTTGGACAGGTGTTGCATTGGGCGAGATGGCAGCGACAATACCTCTTAGCCCAGGTGAAGAGCGAGAGGTCACAATAAAAACGTCAAAACAGTTTAAGTCAAAGCGCACCGATCGGACTTCGTCGTTAATTGATGTAACTCGAATAGACAGATCAGATTTTGAAACTGTTTTTGAAAAAGAAGTTCAGAAAGAAAAGGAAAAGACATCTCAATTTTCGGCAAGTGCAAGTGCATCCTATGGTGTTGCGAGTGGAAGCGCCAGCTTCTCCAAATCTACAAGAACAAAGGATGTTGCCCGGCAGTTGAACCGATCGGTTCAAAAGGCATCCCAAGAGGTTAACCGCCGAGCTCGGGATGAAAGAACACTAGAGATATCCGAATCTGTCGAAACATCAGAGTCTACATCAACATCGTTTAAAGTAAGCAACATAAATTCCGGTACTACGCTCAATATAACTTTTTACCGAATTATGAACTCTTTTGCCAGTGTACTAAGATTGGATGCAGGTCAGTTGCTTATGCGCTCAGGTAGATCATATTTTACCTCCAATGACTTGCGGGATGCTAATCGGTTTGGGGACATTGAGAATCCCCATGAAGCTTGCGAAGCTATTTTGAATCACCTTATCGAAAGCGGAGAGTTTCCCTACGATTTGTCGGAGCAGCTCAGCGCAGGTGCTGATGCAAAAGAGGAACAAGTTGCCGAAATAGAAAAGAAAAAGAAGCTTATCGTTGATGGGCTGGTTGCCGCCATTGCAGCCAGTAACGAAGATAATTTTGGTAGCGATGGTGAGCCTGTGGCAGAAAAGTCAATCGCTACCATGCAGCAATTGATTTTGGATACGCTAGAAGGCTCAGATCTAAAGGCTCTCTCAAGAAATGAGACATCCCGTACAATAATACAGTTGCTTAATTTAGCATGCACTGTCGATTGTAAAGCAGAGGAGGAGGATCGAAAGATTCGTGTGATGTCCCAATTGCGTGACGCTCGAGATGAAGCTCTGGCGCGAGAGGCGAAGGAACAAATTGGGTCAAATATTGAAGAGGTCAGCTACTTCGCATACGATTCTGGGGGTCTATACGCTGACCTAATAAGAGGCACAAACGAAGGCGTAGAGCCATATGCAGAATCGATGCGGGCCGCCGAAGTCGAAAAAGCATCCGCCGATGTCAGATTAATCGATGCACGTGCGAACTATCTTCTTTCTAAGGCGGGATCAAATGTTGGCTATCTTGATTTTCTAGATGAAGACAAGGTTTACTGTACTGCAGTATCTGTCTTGTTGCTCAACTTAGACAATCATCCGACAGTTAGGGTTCAAATAATTCCTTCTAGCCTACCGAGGCACGGCTGGATTGGGGTATTTGCAGATGGTCTTGGGGAGTTTCCTATTCAGAAAGTTCTAGATGGGGGTGTTCTAGAGTTTTTGTTGCCTGAAAGGTTTTACTCAGTTACCAAAATTCATAAGTGGAGCGAGAATGATTTTGAAGAAAAGTTCTCTCTGAGGCACCTAGAGCATGATATTGTTTTAGGTTACAAGAAGACACCAGACATCTTGGGGGTTTAACTTGCCTACCCGCCTCACAGACTATCCCAGCAACTCTACAATAACATCTTACCCATCCATTCAGGATAGCTTGAAAGGAAAGATGCAATGTGTAGTTCTACCTAGTGGTCAAATATTAGATTCTGAACGTGGTGTACCACAGATTGAACCGGCTCCTACAATGAGAGCTGTTTTGCCTGTAAGTTCGACCGAAACTGCTATATCGATACTTGATAGTTGGAATGTCTTTTCAGATTCCCCAGTCTTCAAAGCTTCCACGGAGGGCCTTATTCCAGGTGCGGAAGCGATGCTGTCATCTGTCAATTCGATTGTGGACAAGTCAGAAAAAACAGTAAAAAGTGCTGCGAAACTTGTAGAGTCTGGGAAATTTGCTTCCGCTCGTGAACAACTGAAACTGCTTAAATCATTTCAAAAGGAATTACTTGGAAAGCAGTTCCCCGGCATCGGGATTGGCACAAGTTCGATTAACGATCGTACTTTGGCGAGACTGGCAAGAGCTGGTGATCTAAGTGGTTTTGTTCAGGAGCGCAGAGGTGCAAGTAACTTCAAAGTAGTACTGGGCCGCAAGGAACTAACTAGGATCAATCGAATCGTGAAGCACGAGATCCGGAACGAGACCCGAGCGTACACCAAACTTTCCAGGAATGTACTTGTCACTAACAAGAAATTTCTCAAAAATCTAGGTGCAATACAGAATACGATGGCTGTCTTGCCAGTAGGTATTTCGCTTGTGGATTGGGCAAACGCACAAACAGAGGATGAATTGCGTAGAGCTGCCAGAAACTTTCGAAG
Organism: uncultured Saprospiraceae bacterium; assembly: GCA_937924035.1. Taxonomy (GTDB): domain Bacteria; phylum Bacteroidota; class Bacteroidia; order Chitinophagales; family Saprospiraceae; genus CALDTK01. The sequence goes on from CALDTK010000274.1 coordinate 9,935, forward strand.
AGCGTCCGCGAAAGCAGCTGGGGGCTTTATCGCTGGTGGCTTTAGCAGGGCTGCTAGTTCTTACTTAGTTCTGGTATTTGCACCGCTTGCAGGGGGCACATTGGCGGTTGTTGCCATTGGCGCAATTGCGGTGGGAGTTGGATTGGCTGCCGGATTTTATGCTGATAAGTTCGTCGATCAGTATCTACCTCAACTTGAAAGGCAGTAGCTCTTGAATGAGCAAACAATAGGGGTCACCCATTAGACATTTCCCGTCAAGCTCCCGTAAGAAATAACCATGGACAGGCACAGTAAAAAAAGAGCAGAGCTAGCCAGCTTTGGTTCTATTTGTCTTGGAAATACTTCAGTCAACACAAATTAGATGTAACTTCTTCGCATTGATTGGAAGTCATAAGGGGTCAGGTTAGTTTTGTAAGAATCAAAGTTGGCTGAAGAAAGTAAGAAAGTAGTGTGATACGGTATTAGAAGAAGTAGTAAGCAGTAGAAGTAAAATGCCAAGAGCCGCACGAGTACAATACGAGAACGCGTTTTACCATGTGATGAACAGGGGGCGTGGTAGAAGGTGGATCTATCA
>CALDTK010000275.1 GCA_937924035.1 uncultured Saprospiraceae bacterium
CAGGTTAAGGAAGCGTTTGGTTTGTAGGAACTTTAAGCTTACGCTAAAACACCCAACGGCCCTTCGATCATTGATTGAAGGGCCGTTTTTGGTTCAGGGTTCAGCCATTTGCGAATGTCAAATCTGCAGTTCAGCTTACCCTAATAAGCCCTTCCTCACAACACATGAGGAAGGGCTAATTGTTCTGCAAGCTCGTTTTGGCGCAAGCCTACAAACCTTTAATGTGAATACTTAGCGCACCACATTCTCGTGAAGGAGCGTCAAAACTTGTTTCGAAGCGATACTTGGTAGCTTTGTCAATCGCTTCACGGACGATGTCGGTATCCTTGATCGTAGAACGATCCTCATTCCATTTTACACCGATAACACGACCACGCTGATTAATACAGATGTTGAGAACCACTGTACCGTTCTTCTTGACCACTTCGTCTAAGGCTGGTCTGTAAATTACAGCACGGGTTAGAATTCCATCTCCTTCTAAGGCGCTACCAATAGGAGCCTTGCCTTTACCTACATCACTCACCGTGCTGCCTTTTCCGATTTCAGATGAACCAGTTTCCTTTCCACTGGCATTGCTATCCCCGTCATTATCGTCTGTGCTCGCTGGCGGACCTGGGTCTTTCGTTGGCTTTATTATCACTGGCGCGGGCACCGGGTTAGGTTTAAGCACAGGCTCAGGATCTGGAGTAGATGTTGGTACTTCCTTTACAGGAGGCATTGGACTTGGAGAGGTCAGTACAGGCGGCGCCGGTTTTGCAGGAGCAGCTGGCGGTGCAGGATTCTTTGGAGCGGCTTTTCGCTCAGTTACTGGACGTTTTACTTCGTTACGAATCTTAATATCTTCACTTGCCGCTGCAGCACTTTGACTGAAGTCGACCATAACCACAGTGTCATATTCTGTAGGTACTGGAGTTGAACTCGTCAAAAAAGGATAGACACAAATGGCAATTACTACCGAGTGCATTAGGAGCGTTAGGAGTAAACTCCGCTTGTTGTCCTTGCTTTTTTTGCTCTGATCTTTCATGATAGTAGCTTTTGATCGTTGGCACTCTTCACTAATCACGAGATATGATTTTGCAAAAGAGTGGACTTGATTGGTGAATCGTTTAAGTTCCTGACAAACATCAGTCATAATGGTAGATCATACTCCTATCGCTCCGTTAAACCCTCGTTATAGGAGCGTTAAGGGAAATTCCTACCAGATGAAGAGTATCTGAGAAAATAGAATGAGAAGCTGTGTACAACTACCTTCGAAGTAGACCTGTTACGCCAACCGACAGATGTAATTTTGTCACTCAAATAAGGCCACTACATGAGCAATGCCCTGACCAGTTTCTCACGTCGTCACATTGGACCGAACGCAGCTGAAACAGAGACAATTTTAAAGACACTTGGAGTCTCCTCAATCGATCAACTTATTGATGAGACGGTACCTAAAGGGATTCGTCGTAAAAACACGATTAACGTCCCTACCGCGTTATCAGAGCAGGAATACCTTGATCACCTTGCCACAATTGCAGCTAAAAATCAACCGCAAGTCAAGTCGCTCATTGGACTTGGATATTATGGTACGATCACTCCGAGTGCAATCGCTCGCAATGTTTTTCATAATCCGGGTTGGTATACGCAGTACACACCATACCAAGCGGAAATTGCGCAAGGTCGACTCGAGGCTTTGCTCAACTTTCAAACGGTTATTTCAGACTTGACGGGTCTGCCGATTGCAAATGCAAGTCTATTAGATGAAGGAACTGCCGCCGCCGAAGCGATGAGCATGTTCTATGCGCAGAAGAATAAACGCGTAAAAAAAGGTGAGGAGCCAGCAAATGTCTTTTTGGTTAGCGATCAAGTGCTTCCGCAGACGATCGCAGTACTAAAAACGCGTGCTTTACCAATCGGAATTGAGCTGCGCATTGCTTCTGTCAATGATTTTGTCTTCGATCCTCATGTGTTCGGTATGCTGCTTCAGTATCCTGGTGCAGATGGTGAGGTGGTTGATTTGTCTAACTTAGTCGAAAAGGCAAAAAAATCAAACGTCTTTACTTGCGTTGCTACTGATTTGCTTGCGTTGTGTATGCTCCAAGCTCCGGGAGAGTGGGGTGTTGATTGTGCAGTAGGTAATTCTCAGCGATTTGGCGTCCCTCTTGGATACGGAGGACCTCATGCGGCATTTTTTGCTACAACCCCAGATTTCAGACGCCTGCTTCCAGGTCGCATCATTGGGGTTAGTGAAGATTCACATGGAAATCCTGCCATGCGCATGGCCTTGCAGACGCGTGAGCAACACATTCGCCGTGAGAAAGCAACCAGTAATATCTGTACCGCTCAAGCCCTCTTGGCGATCATGGCGGGTATGTATGCGGTATATCATGGACCTAACGGTCTGCGAGATATTGCTGAGCGTGTGCACGAACGTGCAGCAAGTTTTGCGGAAACGCTGAAAGAGATGGGCATCTCTATCGAGAATACGTCCTTTTTTGACACCCTGCGCATTCGCATGACCAATGACCAGAGAGTCAAGCTTCAGAAAGCGCTCAAAGGAAAGATCAATCTTTACTATGACCTTCGTCGCGGGGATGATTTTATCCAGATTAGTTTTGATGAGACCGTCACCGATGCAGATGTAATTACGCTTTCTGAGGCCTTTTCAACAGCTTTCGCCAATACTTCGCCTGCTAAGGTGAATAAAGTTGGTGTGCGCCTTCCGGCAAAACTTACTAGAGGTGTAGACTACCTATCTCATCCAGTGTTCTCTGATCATCATACAGAGACCAAGTTGATGCGCTACATCAAGCGTCTTGAAAACAAAGATCTCTCACTGACGCATTCAATGATTGCGCTAGGATCTTGTACAATGAAGCTAAATGCAGCTACGGAATTGATGCCCGTTTCATGGCCAGCATTCGCAGATATCCATCCATTTGCTCCTGTTGAGCAAGCAGCTGGATATATGCAAATGTTTGAAGAGCTCGGCGCATACTTAGCTGATATCTGTGGCTTTACGGCGACATCATTGCAGCCTAACAGTGGCGCACAAGGAGAATATGCAGGGCTTACGGTCATTCGCGCATATCATAAAAGTCGCGGAGATGAAAACCGTGATATCGCCCTGATTCCTGAGTCTGCACACGGTACCAACCCAGCGAGTGCTGTCATGGCCGGTATGCGCGTTGTGGTCGTCAAAAGTGATGAGGCTGGGAATATTGACCTTGATGACCTTAAAGCAAAGGCAGAGAAGCACGCTGAGAACCTCTCTGCTTTAATGGTTACCTATCCAAGTACCTATGGCGTATTTGAGGCTGATATCGTGGAAATCTGTGAAGTCGTTCACAAGCATGGAGGTATGGTCTATATGGATGGTGCGAACATGAATGCACAGGTTGGGCTAACGAGTCCAGGAATTTGTGGTGCGGACGTCTGTCACCTCAATTTGCACAAGACCTTTGCCATTCCACATGGTGGCGGAGGACCTGGAATGGGACCGATTTGCGTCAATGATAAGTTGGCACCTTTCCTTCCAAGTCACCCGCTCGTTCCAACAGGAGGAGAGCAAGGGACCACACCTGTTTCTGCAGCACCGTTTGGTTCTTCAAGCATTTTGCTGATTAGCTATGCATACATCTGCATGCTCGGACCTAAAGGTTTGACTGATGCAAGTCGCTATGCAATCCTCAATGCAAACTATATCGCTAAGCGTTTGGAAGGCCACTACGACATTCTTTTCCAAGGAGAGAAAGGTTGGTCTGCACACGAGCTGATCCTTGACTTACGTCCTTTTAAGAGCGTTGCTAGTGCCGAGGATGTGGCTAAGCGCCTCATCGATTATAGTTTCCATGCGCCAACCTTAAGCTGGCCAGTTGCAGGAACAATGATGGTTGAGCCGACCGAAAGTGAAAGCATAGATGAACTTGACCGTTTCTGTGATGCGATGATCAGCATTCGAGAAGAGATGGACGAGGTGGCGAGAGGTGAAGTCGATGCAAGCAATAATGTGCTTCACAATGCTCCCCACACACTAGAAGTGGTGACAAATGACGCTTGGGAGTACCCGTATTCTCGTGCAAAAGCTGCTTTTGCCTTGCCTTACCTACGAGAAAGCCGCAAGTTTTGGCCGAGCGTAGCCCGCGTCAATCAAGCACATGGTGATCGCAATCTTGTGTGTACGTGCCCAGATGTGAGCTCGTATGCGCAAGATGAAGTAGAGTAGAGGTAACACTCTTGAAAACGAAAGCGCGTCTAAGATTGAGTTCTTAGACGCGCTTTTTGTTTTGGCGAAAGCCTATTGAGGGAGAGACTTAGATCTACCTGTTCTTAAGGTATCGTGGAGTAACTGAACTAACTATAAAAGCCCTTTCTCTGCCATCCATTCATCGTTAAAGATCTTCTCGAAGTACTTACAGCCGTGATCGCTCATAATGGCTACGACTACTGCATCTTTAGGCAGCTCTTGTGCCATCAAGCGAATGCCAGCAAGTACTGCACCGCTTGAAAATCCAACGAGAATTCCTTCCGTTTTAGCAAGTTCGCGTGCTTCTAAAGCAGATTCACGATCACCAACCTTTGTCATTTGATCAATCTGGTCAAATTGGACGTTGCTCGGGATGATGTTCTTGCCGACTCCTTCGAGTAAGTAAGGATAGATTTCCTTCTCATCGAACTCGCCAGTTTCGTGGTATTTGGTGAGCACAGAACCGTAGGCGTCGATACCAATGGTTTGTATCAACGGGTTTTGCTCTTTTAGGAAGCGAGAAGTTCCGCTGATAGTACCGCCCGTACCTACAGGAGCAAAGTAGTGGCTGATTTGACCACCTGTTTGGTCCCAAATTTCCGGTCCGGTTGTATGGTAGTGAGCATCAGGATTTCCTGGGTGGAAGTATTGATTGATGTATACAGAATTGGGAGTCTTTGCGTGTAATGATTTCGCTACCTCGTAATACGAGCGAGGATCTTCCGCTGGGACTTTACTTGGGCAGATTTCTACAGCAGCTCCTAAAGCTTTGAGCGCGTCTAGTTTTGCCTTTGAGATCTTGTCGTTGGTGACGAGAATACAACGATACCCTCGTACTGCACAAATCATGGCAAGAGCAAAGCCTGTGTTGCCGCTTGTCGTTTCGATGACGGTTCCTCCAGGGAGGAGCTTGCCATCCGATTCCATGGCATCAATCATGCTCAAAGCAATGCGATCCTTAGCGCTTTGTCCTGGATTTGCACCTTCAAGTTTTGCGAAGACCTTAAAGCCGACGCTATCACTAAACCGTTCGAGATAAACAAGCGGGGTATTACCTATACAGTCTAATATACTGGCCTTGACCTTGGGGTGTGTCAGTAGAGTAGTCTTCATTCGAATGCGAATGTACAATTTACGATTTAGCAAGTAGCAAATTGTGGATCAATCTACCCTAAGACTTCCGCAGCAAGGGGATATAGCGTATCCTTGTAAGCGAACATTATTCACCTTAGTTAGCTTAAGAGCAAATGCCGTCTAAAAAAGATTTCGATCTCAAGTATAAGGCACGCCTCATTCTTTATGATCGTGGTAAAATCCTGCTTTTGAAGCAGCGAAGAGGTAACGGAGGCAATTTCACGATGGTTGGCGGCACAGTAGAGCAGCATGAATTTGCGCGCGAGTCTCTCATTCGTGAGACCATGGAGGAAGCAAACATCAAGATTGAACCTAAGGACCTTTCCTTAGTGCACGTTTTGCACAAGCGAACGAAGAAAGGTCAGCGTATAAATTTATACTTCAAAGCCTCGAAGTATAGGGGGAACTTGATGAACATGGAAGACCATAAATTCAAGGCGGTTCAGTGGTGCCCGATCAATAATCTTCCTGAAGAAGTAACGGAAACGGTTCGCCAAGCTTTAGAGTCGTATCGAGCAGGAATCTTGTACAGCGAATACACCAAGTAGGATGTTTTTAGTAGTACAACCAGTGGCCGACCAATCCAGATTCACTACCGTAACTAAGAGCAGGAGCAGGGAATTTTACGTGGTTGATTAGGTGCAAGAATGTTTTTACGACTGGATTTTTACTAGGGACTCTTTCAAAATCAATATCAACCGAAAGCACGTATTGACGATAACGTGGCGCGATTGTGTTTGCATCATATATAAAGGCCCCCTCTCTCCATGTATTTGAGAAGCCCCCATAAACGTTCTCAGGGCTATAGCCAAAGGATATATTGAACCATGGAACTTTAGCTTCTTTCCCTAGAAGGATACTTGGGTTGGTTGATAGCCATAAAGTCTGGCCATTATAGTCTTTGATGAATCGTTGCCACGGTGTTGAACCGTAAAGATCCTCAGCTCGTCTCGCTAGGCTGCTTGGGGGGCCACCGGGCTGGTTTGCAGGAATGGGAGCTGTACTGTGAGGTCTTCTGTAAGATGAGACCTTAAAGTTGACTCGTTGTTCTTGCCAAAGCAATTCTTGACCTACAAATACACCAGCTCCTAAGCTATTCATGGCCATATCGCTCCAAGAGAAGCCCCATTTGGCGCTAAAGCCATCCATGACCTCGACTGTGGATTGCAACAACAGGCTCGTTCCTGCTGCCATGACAATTGCCCTTTTTCGCGGAGTTCCTGACCAATTCAAGCCTTGATAAGCCCATCGGGAATAATGGTATGCGGTATAGCCATGACCATACTTATCCATATTTAGCCATTCACCTTGATCATTAAAGGTTCGAAAGGAGCCTATTTCGAAATTTTTGTACCATGCTTCCCACAGGGCAATGGCAAATCCTGTATAAATCGTAGTCGCAGCTCCAACGCTAATCCAGAAGCGCTTTGGGTTATAAGTTTCTGAAGGTGTCAAAAAAGTATTTACCCGTCCGTCG
>CALDTK010000276.1 GCA_937924035.1 uncultured Saprospiraceae bacterium
TCCATTGGAGGAACCTCGAAGCCTTTCAACTTGAGCGCTTTCATATTTTTGCTCACTGCTACCTTGGGTGCTACATCGATGCTTTCTCCGACGTGTTTAACGGCAGTAGGCGGATGTAAGTGGTACAACAAGCTCGCCATGCCATCAAATCCGATAGTGCCAAATAGCTGCTCTTTGTAGAGCTCTCCGTCTGGTTTTCTGAATTGGGTGTGACGCTTATGTGGAATCTCACCAAGTCGATGGTAAACAGGCATAATTTACAAGTTGGGCTGGCCGAAAGATACGGCTAGCCAACTTGTAAATCTGTCTATCGAATTAAGGTAATGTCACCTTTGACTACTTCTGTGCGGCCATCTCTGAAGCGAACTTTAGCCCAGTACACGAAAACTTCTGGATTCATGGTTTCACCTCTAAAAGAGCCATCCCAGCCAAGTTCTGGAATCCCTTGCGGAAGGTTGTATCCAACATACATCTGCTCTCCCCAGCGGTCATAGACTTGAAGCTCCTCAATGATTGCCTCTTGATCCTTCACATAAACAGTAAAGTGATCATTGACAGCATCACCGTTTGGACTAAAGGCCGTTGGTACAAAAATCACGTCATCTCTGCGAACGATAATGCGCATGATATCTTCACCTTCACAGCCCGAAGGAGTTATTCCTCTCACGAGGTAATCTGTTGTGATTTGAGGAGCTACCCATGGATCAGGACATGTAGTGCAGCTCATGTATCCCTGTGGAGTTACAAACCATAAAGAATCAAGAATTAAAGTCGATAGAACATCAATTCGCACGGTATCACCAAGTACAATGGTGCGATCGGCTCCAGCATCAATTTTCGGTTCTTCAGCAGCCTCGAGTTCAAATGTTGTTGGAACGGCAGTACAGCCATTCTCATCTGAAAATTCAATCAAATAGCTTCCTGCTGAAAGATTTGATACCCCAGCTGGATCTAGTGGCTGACCGTTGATTAAACCTGTAAATGGAGGTGCGCCACCATCTACTCCGATAATTTCAATCGCTCCACCGATTTCAGGATTGTCGCAAGAAATTGGAGTTAACTCTAGTGTTGGAAGAAGTGGTTCTGGCGCTATGAGCAAGGCATCCTCAGACCAAGGACACCCATTCTCATCGAGTATAGATATCGAAATAGGCCCCTCACTTAGTCGGCTTGTACTAGGTTCTGTTCCTCCATTAGACCACATGTAACGATAAGGCGCACTACCTCCGCTAACAGTCACAGAAGCCTGTCCATCTGCTGCACCATCACAGCTAATTTGAAAGCCATTGTAGTCAGATAAGGTTAAAGCCCCCGCCACTGCTCCAGCTGGCTGTTCTACCGTTTCACTTTCAGAGGATGAATTTCCAGCACCATCAACAACAGTCACATCGTAGTTACCGCTCAAAAGATTGTCAAACGTATATCCACCGACAGGAAGCGTATTCAAAGTAATTGATTCAGTGTTACCTGACGAGGTTTCTGTGTAGGTAATGGTAACAGGTGCCACCGCTCCGTCAAGTGTTACAAGTAATGAACCAGAAGCTTCTCCAAAGCAGCGAGCATCCTGCGCAGTAAGCTGTACGTTGAAAGAACATCCCGTTTCTGTGATCATCAACGTTAGCAGGCTATCGCATCCATTTGCGGCTGTGAGTGTGACATTGTAAGTACCCGCTCCAGAAAATTGCTGTCCAGCTACTCGAACAATTTCGCCTGTACAAACCGTTGTATCGATCAAGTTTGTTGAAACTGGGCCAACATCAAGAATCAAGGTCGCAACCGAATCGCAACCACCACTACTGGTTAAACCACGCTGATTGTAGGTTCCTGCAATGGTGAGATTCATTCCATCAAAAATATAGGAATCACCAGCACAGATAAATGCGTTGTTTGTGCTTCTCACGGTATCACTTACAGTCAGCGTTAGTGTCGTAATACTATCACAGCCAGCAGTCGATGAGGATACATCTCGATAAGTTCCTGAAGTGGTTAACACTTGACTACCGAAGTTGTAAGAATTTCCTTGACAGATGTTTTCTGTAAGTGAGACTTCAATGCTGTCTACCACCGACAGGTTAAGTACTACGGTACTGTCACAGCCAGCCTGATTAACTAGGGTGTTACTATATGATCCAGCTGTAGCATAAACCTGTCCAGCAAACGGGAAGCTATCACCACTACAAATTGTAGCATCCACCGTTTCATTGTCAATTGGAATCACCGTCAGTAAAAGAGTGGTAACTGAATCACAGCCAAGGCTGCTCGTCGAAATGTCTGTGTATGTTCCTGCATCCGTAAGTGTACTGCCTGCAAACATGAAGCTGTCACCATCACAAATCGTTTCAGCAATAGAAGCGGTAAGTGTATCCAAGACAGCAAGTTGAAGTCTTGTAATGGAATCGCAACCCGCTACTGAGGATAAAACTTCTCGATAAGTTCCAGGAGTGGTTATCTGGTTTCCACCAAAACTGAAGCTCGAACCTGAACAAATGGTTTCATTCAAATCAACTACAATACTATCTACTACGCTGAGGTCTAGTACGACAGTACTATCGCACCCAGCTGTTGTTGTAAATGCAACGTTATATGTTCCTGTTGAAGAGAACGTTTGACCTCCGAGCATGTAGGAATCTCCTACGCAGATAGATTGTGTAGCTGTCGATGATAGTGGAGGTGTTACCGTTAATGCGAGAGTCACAAGTGAATCGCATCCATTCGCACTAGTAAAGCTGGCAGAGTAGTTCCCACTAGCCGAAAACATTCGGCCATCGAAGGAATAACTGTCCCCATCGCAGATCTGCGCCACGGTAGTGTCGCGCGTTGCTGGCAGAACCGTCAAGGCTAAGCTTACTGTAGAATCACAACCTGCACGATTGGTCAAGCTCGCCGAATAAGTACCTGAAGTTGTTAAATTCTGACCATCAAATGGATATGCATCTCCTTCGCAAATAGTCGCCGTGAGGCTAGTGTCAGAAGTTGTACCAACGGCAATGTCTAAGGTTAAGGATGTATCACACTGACCACCTGTTCCAGGAATAGAGATGATAAATTGTCCTGGGCTGCTGTATGTGGTGCCTCGCACCGTTACATCTTCACCTGGGCAAAGGAATTCGTTTTGCGAAAGCATAACTTGACTATCTACAGCAAGCACTAAAGTGACAGTTGAATCACAGTTGGCAGCGGTCGTCAAATTCACGGTGTAAGTTCCACTCGTATTAAAGCTTTGGCCGCCTACATCAAACGTTCCTCCAGTGCAGATTGAGGCATTTATCGTTGTATCTGCCACTGGATTTACAGAAAGGGTTAGCGTAATCAAAGAATCGCAGCCAGATGCACCCGTTTGTAAATCTTGATACGTTCCTGCCGATGATAACGTTTGCCCTGCGAAGAAAAAGCTGCTTCCCGCACAGATCGTCTCGGTAAGAGTAGTTGTAGAAGTTTGCCCAACAACTAGATCTAGTGTTACTGTAGAATCGCAGCCATTTGCTGCTGTGAGGAGGTCTGTATAGGTTCCTCCTGTCGTCAAAATCCGGCCATTAAAGTCGTAAGTATCACCGTCGCAGATGGACGCCGTGAACATTGAATCGGCTACGTTGCCTACTTGCACGACCAAGGTGATAACAGTATCGCATTCGCCACCAGTTCCAGGGGCATTGATCGTAAATGTTCCAGGCGAACTATACGTCGTTCCCCTAACGTCTACCGATTGTCCAGAACAAAGCGATTCACTTTGTGAAAGTAATACTTGACTGTCTACGGTTAGATCGAGTACAACCGTAGAATCACAGCCTGTTGCTGTCATGAGATCGACTACATAGTTGCCAGTTTGATCATATCGTTGTGTACCAACTTCGACAAAATCACCTGAGCAGATGCTTTCGACGAGTCGTGTCGTATCTCCTCCACTTATGTTCAATGTCAAGTTGATCACCGAGTCGCAGCCAAGACTATTAATCAGCGAAACCGTGTAAGTACCTGTTTGATCAAATTGCTGTCCTCCAAGAGTTATGCTTTCGCCAAAACAAAGATTAGATAGCGTATCGACAGTGAGTTCTGGCAAGACCGTAAGGTCAAGAGTCACAATAGAATCACAACCTCCTGAGCTAGTATAAGAGCCGGTATAAATTCCTGTAGTTGTGCGAGGAGTTCCGTCAAAAATAAAGCTGTCGCCATCGCAAATTGTCTCTGATAGCTGCGTATCAAAGGCGGTGATTACCTCAAGCTCGAGAAGTACTAGGCTATCGCAACCTTGAGGAGTAGTGAAGAGGTCATTGTAGCTTCCAGCAGTAGTAAGCGTTGTTCCTCCAAAAATGTATGTCTCGCCAGTACAGATGGAAGCCATAATATTGGTTTCGATCAGTTGCTCTTCTGCCAAATCCAGCGTTACGATCGAATCGCATCCGGCTACTGTTGATAGTACAGTTGTGTACTGACCAGCAGATGTGTAGACTTGACCAGCAAACGTATAGCTGGTTCCTGGACAGATTGTCGCCGGGAAGGTTTGGAAATAGCTAGGAGCAACAACGAGCGTCAAGGCAACCATTGAATCACAACCTTGTGTTGTGAGAAGGTTGAAATTGTAAGAACCAGCCTGCGTCAAAATCTGGCCGTCTATCACATACCTGCCTCCTTGACAAATAGATTCTGTAATCGCGACCGACTGAGGTTGATTGACGATTAGGTCTAACATTACTGTAGAATCACAACCTGCAGCAGAGGTAAGAACTGTAGTGTATTGTCCAGTAGCAGAGTATCCTTGAGGTCCTACGAAATACGTATCACCTTGACAAATGCTGGCCGAAATACTTTCCATAACTGGAGGGAGTACATCCAATTCTAAAGTGACGATCGAGTCGCAACCATTTGCACTGGTTAGTGAGAATGGATAACTACCTGGGCTTGAATAATTCGAACCGTTGAAGGGATAAGAGTCTCCCGGGCAGATACTCGCATTTACTGTTTCTGTTAAGGTCTGGACAACAGTAAGGTCTAAATCAATGAGACTATCGCAGCCATTCTCAGAAAGAAGTGGAATGGTATAGGATCCTGTCGTGCTGAACCCTGAACCTCCAACGTTGTAAAAGTCTCCATCACAAATGGTAGCGACTATATTCTCAGAGTAAGTAGGATTTACGATCAAGGTTAACTCTACCGTTGAGTCGCATCCTGCAGAGCTAGTTAAGACTTGAGTATAATTACCTGCGATAGTGAAAGACTGAGTTCCAACCATGTAGCTGGTTCCATCGCAGATCTCTGCAGTGACTTGTTCTGTAATAGCAGTCTGAACTGTAAGGTCTAGATTCACCGTTGAGTCACAGCCAGCCGCACTGGTTAGGACGACGGTGTACATCCCAGTTGTGTTAAACGTTTGTGGACCGACCATGTAGCTATCTCCACCACAAATCGTTTGGACGAGGTTTACAGTAGGATTTGGAGCGACCGTCAAATTTAAAGTAACGACGGAATCGCAACCTCCAGCGCTTACGAAAGTACCGGAATATGTGCCTCCAGTAGTTAGTACCTGTCCGTCAAATGGAAAGGATTGGCCATCACAGATGGTCTCGTTTTCAGTAACGTTAATCGTTGGCTGTACACTTAGATTTAGTGTTACAATAGAATCACAAGAATTAGCACTTGTGAACCTTTCAGTGTAAGTCCCAGCTGTGGAATAGGAGTTTGGTCCCAATGGAAAGCTTTGTCCAGGACAAATAATCTCATTGAGTGTGGTGGCACTATTAGGAAGAACATTCAAATCGAGCGTAACTGTTGAGTCACACCCGTCTACGCTTGTAAGAACGGCTGTGTATGTGCCACTAGTTCCGTAAGTACTACCTCCAAATGGATAGGTCAGACCTTCACAAATCTCCGCCGTCTCCATTCCTGTAAGTTGAGGCAAAACCGTTAAGTCTAGGTTGACGGTAGAATCGCAACCTAAGCTAGTCTGAAGAACTTCTGAATAAGTGCCTGTGCTGGTATAGGTCATAGTCCCAGCAGAGAAGCTTCCGCCAAAACAAACTGTTTCCACAAGGTTTGTCGTCACAGGAGCTTGAACCGTTAGGTCTAGTGTAACAGTGGAATCACACCCTTCTGCTGTTGTAAATACCTCCGTAAAAGTTCCTGAAGTGGTTAGTACTTGAGTACCGTGGACATAGGAACTTCCTTGGCAAATAGCAGCTGTTTCAGACTCTTGGTAACTTGGGTTTTCTGTCACATTCAACGTTAAGGTTGTATCGCACGCACCAGTTCCAGGCAGTGTAACGGTATAATTTCCAGGAGCAGCATACGAATTCCCCCGAATGTCCACTGTCGTGCCCGAACAAGCCGAAGTATCGATCGTAACCGCGATCGCGCTTAGCTCGATAATATTAACGGTGACCATTGAGTCACATCCTTCAACAGAAGTGAAGAGGTAAGGATAGCTTCCTGCACTACAAAATTGAGTAGACAAGTAAGGATAACATTCGCCAGGACAGATAACTCCTGTTATCGTGGTAGGAGGTATGTCTGCAACGACCACCGTCATACACTCTTGAGGAGCGGTACTACAAGTATTACTTGCTTCAACGCAGACGGTGTATGTACCAGGTGCTGGAAAGGTGATGGAGTAGTTTTGTCCACTCCCAGGCAGCGGTGATCCATTTAAGTACCAATAATGGTTTGGAGCATTGGGAACCGAATTTGTCGAGTAAGTCGCAGGCACACCAGAGCATATAGTACTCGGTCCCATGATTCCACCACCTTGGGTTACATTAGGGACCATTGTACTGCCATTGGTCACACTAATATCCCAATCGCACACATCGTTATTTCGGCCATCTATACAGAGGTAATAATATTGGCCAGGCACTAATGGGACAGTGTTGGTTAGAATAGCAGTCTCACCCGGCTCTACTCGTGCATCACAATTTGTGACTGCATTGGCTGCATTGACATTACAGTCGATAACCTCATATACGCCCATTTGAAGGCCCTGAGCATTCATAGGTGTAATCGTGCAATTGTCTACAAAAATTTCGAGGGTAAGATTTACTGACCCAGCAATGAAACCTATCCACCTAAGGTTGTGGGCTATCGGGGCACAGAATCCTGCAGGTTCGTCCCAGTTAGGAACCGGAGAGCCATTTACTCCTGAAAAACCATCGATGTCACAGATGATACAAGCCTGAGAACAAAACGGCGTCATGTCCGGATTCGGACCGCAAATTGGAGGAGCTTGTGCGAACAGTTTTAAAGATAAAACTAGTAGTACACCTGAGAGTAGAAGTTGGCGCGTAAGCTGTTTCAAATGAAAGGGTTACAAGTTTTTTGAATATCGGGAACTGGAGGATTATGCAACCTTAAAGAAACAAAAAAAATAATATGCGGTGCTAAGCATCTTTAGGTTAATCTGAAACGGGTAGTTGCCAAGCATCAGCAAACAAAAATAGCCCTTCTGATCATTCGAAAAGAAGGGCTATTAGTTTTGGCGAAAGCCTATAATTAAGTTTCCTAGTAGCGGTAGTATTCTGGCTTGTAAGGTCCTTCTGTAGGGACGCCGATATAATCAGCTTGATCTTTAGAAAGAGACTCGAGCTCAACACCAATTTTTGCGAGGTGTAACATTGCTACTTTCTCGTCCAAGTGCTTAGGAAGCATATAGACTTTGTTCTCGTACTTGTCAGTATTTTGCCAAAGCTCAAGCTGAGCTAATACCTGGTTTGTAAAGGAGTTGCTCATCACAAAGCTTGGGTGGCCAGTGGCGCAGCCTAAGTTTACAAGACGGCCTTCTGCAAGTAGAATAATGTCGTGATTGTCAATGGTATACTTGTCAACCTGTGGCTTGATATTAACGTGTGATTGGCCGTGATTTTCTTTCAACCAAGCCACATCAATCTCATTGTCAAAGTGACCGATATTAGCAACAATAGCTTTGTCCTTCATCTTTTCGAAGTGACGTCCGACAAGGATATCCTTGTTGCCAGTAGCAGTAACAATGATGTCTGCTTCGAGAACAGCTTTGTCCATTGGCTTCACCTCGAAACCGTCCATTGCAGCTTGAAGCGCGCAAATTGGGTCAATTTCTGTGATGATTACGCGAGCTCCTGCTCCTCGTAGTGAAGCAGCAGACCCCTTTCCAACGTCACCGTATCCAGCAACAACAGCAACCTTTCCAGCAATCATTACATCTGTCGCGCGTCGGATCGCGTCTACACAAGACTCTTTACAGCCGTACTTGTTGTCAAACTTTGACTTAGTTACAGAATCGTTGATATTGATGGCTGGCATGGTGAGCGTACCGTTCTTCATACGCTCATATAAGCGGTGAACACCAGTCGTAGTTTCCTCAGATAGTCCGCGGATTTCCTCTACTAAGTTTGGATAACGGTCGAGTACCATATTGGTGAGATCCCCACCATCATCAAGAATCATATTGAGTGGCTTCCCGCCTTCAAAAGCAGTAAGTGTTTGTTCAATACACCAATCGAATTCCTCTTCATTCATGCCTTTCCAAGCAAAAACAGGCACACCAGTAGCTGCAATTGCAGCAGCAGCCTGATCTTGAGTTGAGAAGATGTTGCAAGAGCTCCAAGTAACCTCAGCACCAAGTGCTGTCAGTGTCTCAATGAGAACCGCAGTCTGAATAGTCATGTGCAGGCAACCCGCAACGCGAGCACCTTTTAGTGGTTGGCTTGAGCCGAATTCTTCTCTCAGGGACATAAGTCCAGGCATCTCTGCCTCTGCGAGTTCGATCTCTTTACGGCCCCAATCGGCCAAGTTGATGTCTTTGACCTTGTAACGGGTGGTCGTTGCAGTATCCATTCAGGTAGATTTTGCAAGGATAAAATCCTCGCGATTCGAGCTGCAAAAGTACCACAATACTCACAAACAAAGGCATACAAAAAAGCCCTACTTGCAGACATGCAAACAGGGCTTTTCATTGACATTTATATGACGACTGCAGTCCGCTCTACTTTTCGACAACTTCTCCAAAAACAGGGAACGAACCCGTAGAATAGTGTGCATATCCAGTTTCTGCAGTCAATGGGAAACTGTACTGTTTGGCAAAACCATCAAGAAGGAAACTCATGACCTCCTCATCTATTATTTTACTGTTTGGGCGAAGGTGGTAGGCTATGTGCTCGATCGAACCATCTGGATTCCAAAAAACGTGTAGCCAGACTTTCACTCCGCGGATGTCGATGTTCTGCTTCTTCGAGTAGAGCTCTAATTCGTGAAGCATTCCGAGCCATTTTCCAAAAGCGGTTTTCATCGTACAATCGCAAGCAGTCAGTAAACTCTGTTCGTAAGAGACGACAAGGTCGTCGTAACTACTCTCGAATTGACCTAAGATAAATACCTTAGGTAGGGTCTTGTTTTTTGGCTGTGGCCCTGGTGATACTGCCAACATAACTGCTGAACACAACAGAAAGAACAGTGAGAAAAGAAATTGTTTCATGATTGAATTTGGTAGTCTCTATCAATTGAAAGACTTCAATTGAACGACAAGTTTACAATTTAACAAACAAATCATTGTTAATAAGTTAAATTTCTACTGGCAATTGAGACAATTAGCTTCTTTTCAGTTGCAAATACGTCTCCATATTTCAACATTTCATCGTGCGAATAAACCGTAAGAGTATGTTTGACCCATGTGGATAGATTTAGTTTTTGCAGCGGTTGCAGCATTTGGATTCTACTGGGGTTACTCAAGAGGAATTATCCGTACCGTCGTCTCGATTGCGGCACTTTTTATAGGATTTGTGCTCGCCGTGCGATTCGCTCCTCAAGTCACAGAGGTTATTGCTAGACTCTTCAAGACACCCGTAGAAGGGGCATTACCTCTTATTGGCTTTGTTGTAACTTTCGTAATCGTACTCTTATTACTACGCCTAGTTGCCAATGCAATCGAAAAGGTGCTGACAAGTTTGAACCTCAATTTTATTAATAAAGTGGCTGGAGGACTAGCAACTTCTATACTCGCAACCTTAGTGTTTAGTATCCTGCTTCTGTTCGTTAATTCGGCAAACCTTATAAGCCCAGAGGCTAAAGAATCCAGTATGACCTACACATCCTTGGAAGCTTTTCCGGACCAAGCTTACGCGGTGTTAGGCAAGGCTAAACCTGCTCTTGAGAACGTACGCGACGCAGGAAAAAGGGCGATGGAAGGGAAGAAAATCAAAGAATAGGGCCTAAGTCCCCTAATATACACTTGGTCTGATACAGCTCGTTCTAAACGGCAGGAGAGTTCTCGTCAGTAGCCAGTTCCATGTATGCATCTAGCATAATGCCATCAACGAAAAATTCAACGTTGCCAGCATTGCAACTATCAGTAGGCATTTTGAGCGCTCTTGTTGCAGTTACTTGATACAGTTCGCGGGCAAATGACATATCGCCATTCGCCAAACGAAGCGCCTTAGCCTGAAGCTCTGGCGTGTATGTGTTGAGGTAACTGTAAAAGTCGAATGTTGACATGATATGGTTGGCTAACACAATGTAGCGATAGCGAGTGCAAGGTGTCCCAACAATGTGGACTAAATCATCTAAATAGGGGAGTCGGAAAGAATGTTTAGGGAATGGTAGCATAGTCGGAGGAAACGGAAAGTGATTTCTCGCGATTCTGAATTTTCAAGCTGTTACCTTCGCCGTATGTCCGATGGTACTTCTCTCAATAAATTTATCGCAGCAAGTGGCGTCTGCTCTCGCAGGCAAGCAGATGTTATGATAGATGCTGGTCGCGTCACGCTCAATGGAGAAGTCGCTCGAAAGGGCAATCGCGTGCGTAAAAAGGATACCGTTCTCATTGATGGAGAGCCGATTGGGCGAAAGCCCAATGCTGTATGGTTGGCTTACCACAAACCCGTCGGAATCACCTGTACAACCGATAAAAGAGACCCTACCAACATTATTGACGCCGTTGGTTATCCAGGTCGAGTATTTCCTGTCGGTCGATTAGACAAAAACTCTGAAGGTCTCATTTGGCTTACCAACGACGGAGACGAAGTCAATAAAATTCTTCGTGCCGCAAACGAGCATGAGAAAGAATATGTCGTTACGGTCGATAAGCCTGTCTCACTCTCTTTTCTCAGAAGAATGGCCGAAGGGGTCTATCTACCAGGGTTGAAAGTCACTACCAAACCAGCTTACGTTGAGCAGGTTGGGCCAAAGACGTTTCGAATTGTGATTGTACAAGGCCTTAATCGACAGATCAGGCGGATGTGTGAGACGCTAGATTATCGAGTGCGGAAGCTTCGACGCGTTCGCATCATGCATATGCCTCTTGGAAAGTTGGAATATGGCGTTGCGCGGGATTTCACGACCTCTGAAGTTCAGCATTTGAAATCAATGCTTAAAAACAGCTACGCCGGACCTGCCGCAGCTAAAAAGTAGAACAGAAGGAAGTCTTAATGTTTTCTTCTTTACTGAGGTTTAGGGTACTTATTTTCCTATATCCTTTCGGAAAAACCCGCCTTCGAAGTTCACTTTTGTAGCTGAGCGTTTGCTCATTTCTGCGGCTTCCATATAGGTTAAGCCATAGCTCGTAAGCATAAGGACCCTGCCTCCATTGGTTACCAAAGATCCATTCTGTTCTGCTACACCTGCATGAAACGGGATGCTATCTTTCACTTCGTCGAGTCCAGAAATGACTTTGCCTTTCTCATATTTTGAAGGATACCCACCACTCGCCATGACAACGGTTGCTGCTGCCCGACTATCTACACTTAGCTGGTTTTGCGAAAGCGTACCATCGAACATACTGTTAAATAGATGTACCAAGTCGCTCGTAATTCGAGGCATGATTACTTCTGTTTCAGGATCTCCTAAGCGGCAGTTGTACTCGATTACATAAGGCTCCTCGTCGACATTTATTAGTCCCAAAAAGATGATGCCTGTATAAGGAATACCTCGTGTGCGCAGGCCGTTGAGCGTAGGTTCTACAATGCGTTCGCGCACTTTGGCCATCATGTATTTGTCCGCAAAAGGCACAGGGCTTACTGCTCCCATTCCTCCAGTATTGGGTCCTGTATCCCCTTCTCCAACTCGTTTGTAGTCTCTAGCCACAGGAAGAAGCTGGTAATCTTCGCCATTGGTAAGAACGAATACGCTAAATTCTGGTCCAGTGAGGAATTCTTCAATAACGACCTTGGCACTAGCCTCACCAAATTTTCCGCTGAGCATTTCGTCGAGTTCTTTCTCAGCCTCCGCCAAGGTGTGCGGAATGACGACGCCTTTTCCAGCGGCTAGTCCATCAGCCTTCAACACGTACGGTGGTTCTAGCTTTCGCAAAAACTCCTTTGCCGCTTCGATACTCTCAGAGGTAAACGTTTGGTAGGCTGCGGTAGGAATACCGAACTCTGCCATGAACGCCTTACTAAAGGCTTTTGAACCTTCAAGTTGAGCGCCGGCGGCTCCTGGTCCAACGAGCTTAATTGAAGGAAGTTTTGCCGAAAGGTGATCACAAAGACCAGCAACTAGTGGGATTTCAGGTCCTACAATCACCATGTCGATTTTTTCGCTTTCGCAAAAACTTGCGACCTCTTCATGCTTGGCTACATCTACTTCCACATTGGTTCCAACCTGGGCAGTGCCCGCATTTCCAGGGGCGATATAAAGCTCCGTTAATAGTGGGCTTTGCTTTAGTTTCCAAGCGATGGCGTGCTCGCGACCGCCAGAACCAATAAGTAGGATGCGCATGGTGCAAACCTAGCTATCTCTCTGTAGCAATACTAATATCAAGGAAGGTCATTTTTCTAACCATTGATTCAGATGTTAACTGTTGATTAGTGTAGAGGCGCAAAGACTCAGTAAGTAGTACGTTCGCTCCATGTTTGACTATCTCAAAGGGGCAATTGCTCATAAAACATCCCATGCAGTTGTTCTCGATGTCGGCGGGGTAGGGTACAGGGTCAATATCTCCTTGCAGACCTACGCTGCCATAGACGGGAAAGAATCGGCAAAGCTCTTTATCCATTACCACGTGAACGGGCAAGACTACATCCCTACGCTTTTTGGATTTGCTACGACCAAAGAGAGAGATGTATTCCTGCTTTTAACAAGTGTTCAAGGAGTAGGAACAAATACAGCTCGAATAATATTATCTAGTATCAAGCCCGATGAACTTGCTGCGGCAATTACACAAGATCGAGAAGATGTCTTTAAATCGATTAAAGGCGTTGGCCCTAAAACAGCTAAGCGTATTATTCTTGATTTGAAGGACAAGATTCTCAAAGTACTGGGAGGAGAGGTAGCAGAAGGCGTCCAATTGACGAGTCCTGCAGCTGAAAATTCTGCTCGAACGGCCGCATTACAGGCGCTTCAAGCCCTGGGTTATGGTAAAATTCCAGCACAAAGAGCGCTCAATAAAGTTACTAAGGCCCAGCCCCAGCTTGATTCGGATGGTGAACTCGTTAGGGCTGCTCTCGTCGAACTAAGAAAATAGCCATAACAAATTGCTTACGTATTAGGATCTAATAGTATCTGTACATTCGCGGCAGCGAAACTCAAAAGAACGATTTGCGTACACCTTTAAAGACGTTAAAACTCGAAATTGGGCCATATCCTGGCGAAGAATGCAGTTAAATGATCAAATCTGTAAAAAGATTGACCCTCATTATACTATTGCACCCTTCTTCGGCGATACATCCCCGTAATCCCTCCTGACCGACCCACCGTCCACTAATTGGACTTGAACTGACGAATGAAGTCAACGTTTATTCTACTCACAGTAGCACTATTTATCACCGCTGGCACAAGTGCCACAGCGGCCCCTGTACCTATATTCGATATTGAATCTATACTAGTCAACATTAGTACAGATACAGTGCCGCCAATAAGTGACAGAAATGGTGACTTTATCACAGATCCTTCTTCAAACCGAATTGATCTTCGTGATCCTGCTTC
>CALDTK010000277.1 GCA_937924035.1 uncultured Saprospiraceae bacterium
CTGTAAATCCAGTGATTCGTCTGAATAGGTTCGATTCCTATCACCCCCACATTTAAGCGGGAGTAGCTCAGTTGGTAGAGCATCAGCCTTCCAAGCTGAGGGTCGCGGGTTCGAGTCTCGTCTCCCGCTCATTTACCTTAAGTGACTCAAACGTGAGTTACTGAACTATCTAGGTTTTGCCGGAAGGTGAACCAAAAATCACTTGCACGTCGTAATACACATGCATTGCTTTTTAGCCGACGTAGCTCAGGGGTAGAGCACTTCCATGGTAAGGAAGGGGTCGTGAGTTCAAATCTCACCGTTGGCTCTATTCTAGTCTTCTTCAAAGAAGGCGCATTAACAAGTAACATAGGTTCCCTTAGGTAGCGGGGCGCCAAACCGAGCAGAGATGTTCGGCTAACAAACGCTTCCATTTAACAGCTAATAAACCACGACCAATGGCTAAGGAAACTTTCGAAAGAAATAAGCCGCACCTCAACATCGGTACCATTGGGCACGTCGACCACGGTAAGACGACCCTGACCGCTGCTATCACTAAGGTGCTCGCTGATCAGGGCCTCGCTGAAAAGCAGGACTACGACAACATCGACGCTGCCCCCGAAGAAAAGGAGCGCGGTATTACAATTAACACTGCACACGTTGAGTATGAGACGCCAAATCGTCACTATGCTCACGTTGACTGTCCAGGTCACGCTGACTATGTGAAGAACATGGTTACGGGTGCTGCACAGATGGACGGTGCTATCCTAGTGGTTGCTGCAACTGATGGCCCTATGCCTCAGACGCGTGAGCACATCCTTCTTTGTCGCCAGGTTGGTGTACCAAAGATTGTTGTATTCATGAACAAGGTTGACCTTGTTGATGATGAAGAAATGCTCGAGCTCGTAGAGATGGAAGTTCGCGAACTTCTTGACCAGTACGAATTTGACGGAGATAACGTGTCTATCATTCAAGGATCTGCTCTTAAGGCACTCGAAGGTGATGCAGGCGCTGTTGCGAAAATCAACGAGCTCATGGCAGCTTGTGATGCTGACATTCCTGAGCCAGAGCGTCTCGTTGACCAGCCTTTCTTAATGCCAATTGAGGATGTATTCTCAATTACTGGACGTGGAACAGTTGCGACAGGACGTATCGAGCGTGGAGTTACCAATGTTGGTGATCCAGTTGAGATCGTAGGTATGGCACCAGCAGGTGAGAAGCCATTGACTTCTACTGTAACAGGTGTGGAGATGTTCCGTAAGCTTCTTACTCGCGGTGAGGCTGGTGATAACGCCGGTATCCTTCTTCGTGGAATTGAGAAGACTGCAATCCGTCGCGGACAGGTAATCTGTAAGCCAGGATCAGTTAAGCCACACACTAAGTTTAAGTGTGAGGTTTATGTACTCTCTAAAGATGAGGGTGGTCGTCACACGCCATTCTTCAACGGTTACCGTCCACAGTTCTACTTCCGTACTACGGATGTAACTGGAGATTGTCACCTACCTGAGAACGTTGAGATGGTAATGCCTGGTGACAATGTCACTATGGAAGTTCACCTTCTTGCAGCAATTGCTATGGAGAAAGGTCTACGTTTCGCAATTCGCGAAGGTGGCCGTACCGTAGGTGCAGGTCAGGTTACTGAGATCATCGAGTAAGAAACACTAGTTTCCTACAGACACTAAGGTGTCACTCTATACATGAAGATTTAGCGCCTCAATAGGGGTGCTAAATTTTCGTGTTTTAGAAAATCTCTACTCCAACGGAAGTTGAGATGCAGACAGCTTTCGCCAAAACCGGTAAAGTTTTCTGAATGATGAATGAACATTTCAAATGATCATCCATCATACACGGGTGTAGCTCAATTGGTAGAGTAGTGGTCTCCAAAACCATTGGCTGGGAGTTCGAGTCTCTCCACCCGTGCTTAAACTTGCGTCGACAATCTGCGATTTAGTAGAAACCTCGGCGTTGTTTTCGTGGTATAAGTAAAGGCCGTTAGGCAATACCTTTTATCGCACAATTCAATACAATGGGAAGTCTTCAGACCTACGTTCAAGAAAGCTACAACGAGCTCATCAATAAGGTGACTTGGCCTACATTCCGTAATCTTCAATCAGATACGGTAGTAGTAATCGTGGCAACGATCTTATTAGCCCTGCTGATCTTCGGCATGGATGCTATTTCTAACTTCGTGCTTGATCTTGTATACTCGCTTAATATTGGCGGATAGCCAATAGGACAACCCCCTAGCACCATGTCTACAGATACAGAACAAGAAAAAGACACTCGTTGGTACAGCCTGCGAGTAATCTCTGGCAAAGAGCGCAAAATCAAAGAGCGTATTGAGCAAGAGATCAGTCGTAATGGCTGGGAGTCTAAGATTCCTCAGATTCTCGTTCCAACTGAACGTGTTTTCAAGTTCCGTAACGGGAAAAAGGTGATTATCGAACGCAATATTCTTCCAGGGTATATCCTGATTGAAGCGGAAGATTTTTTCCTAAATGGTGAGACGGTAGGTACAATCTCTGGATTGCCTGACGTCATGCACTTCTTGGGTAGAACCAATCCGATTCCTATGCGGGATTCGGAAGCAAATCGTCTTCTAGGAAAGGTAGACGAGTCGAAAGATGCTGAGGTAACAATGATTGAACCTTTCCTTGAAGGTGAGACTGTCAAGATTGTCGACGGACCATTTAATGGTTTTGTAGGTGATGTGCAAGAAGTCAACGAGGAGAAGAAAAAACTGAAAGTAATCGTCAAGATCTTTGGTCGTGGTACAGAGGTAGAACTCAACTACGGTCAGGTCGAGAAGCAGATGTAATTTAATGTCAACGCCCAAAGCGTTGACTTCACCGTGGGAGGGCAGCCATTGAGCTGCGTGCTTGACCACAACGAACGAACACCATGGCTAAAGAAGTCGAAACATTCATCAAACTCCAGGTTAAAGGAGGTGCAGCAAACCCAGCCCCTCCCGTCGGTCCAGCACTAGGTGCAAAGGGCGTGAACATCATGGAGTTTTGCAAGCGTTTTAACGCTTCAACAGAAGATTCACGCGGTAAAGTTTTACCCGTAGTAATAACTGTTTATAAAGACAAGTCTTTTGACTTCGTCATTAAGACATCACCAGCTGCTGTGCAGTTGCTAGAGGCTGCAAAGCTTAAGGGCGGAAGCGGTGAGCCTAACCGTGTCAAAGTAGGAAGTGTGACCTGGGATCAGATTCGCGCTATCGCTGAAGACAAAATGGCTGACCTTAACGCCTTTAAAATCGAAAGCGCCATGAAAATGGTTGCTGGTACTGCCCGTTCAATGGGACTTACAGTAAAGGGAGAATTCCCAGGGTAATTCACAAGACTTTTCATCAGGGAGCTGTTTGCAGTCTTTATAGACTAGGCATCAGCGTTTGAACCTAAATTTTTTTTTCAATGGCAAAGCTTACCAAGAAGCGAAAGGCCGCTGCTGAGAAACTCGACGCAGACAAGCTATATCCGCTTAATGAGGCCATGAGTCTCATCAAGGAGGTTAATACCGCGAATTTTAACGCGAGTGTTGACGTTCACATCCGTCTAGGAGTCGATCCGCGTAAAGCAGATCATGCACTTCGTGGGACGGTTACTCTTCCACACGGCACCGGTAAGGTGAAGCGTGTAGTTGTATTTTGTACCGATGACAAGGTTGACGAAGCACTCGCTGCAGGTGCAGATTACGCTGGTCTCGATGAACTAGTTACGAAAATTTCGGGCGGATGGTTCGATTTTGATGTAGCAATTGCTCAACCAAATGTTATGGCCAAAGTTGGTCGTATCGGTCGTGCACTCGGACCTCGCGGCCTTATGCCAAACCCTAAGACGGGTACGGTAACTCCTAATATCGCAGCAGCAGTTGCTGATGTGAAAGGAGGAAAGATCGCCTTCCGTGTCGACAAAACAGGCATTATTCACTCTAGCATTGGACGTGTTCAATTTACAGCAGAACAGCTGAATGACAACGCCAACGAACTACTTACTACCATCCAAAAGATGAAGCCAAGTAGTGCAAAGGGTACTTATTTCAAAAGCATCGTTGCGGCCTCTACTATGAGCCCAGGGGTGAAAATCGATCCACGCAACTTCCGCTAGGAAGTCTCGAAACTTAACGACATGACTCGTACACAAAAGAACGAAGTCCTCGAGGCACTCAAAGTAAAGTTTGCTGAATCGGATTTCTTTTACATCACTGACGCTAGTACTCTTACCGTAGCGGAAACGAACGAACTTCGTTCTGCTGCATATGAAGCTGGTGTAACCATGCAAGTGGTAAAGAACACACTCGCACGCAAAGCTCTCGAGGCTATTGCAGACGAGAAGAATACTGAAGAATTGTACGGTGCCCTCAAAGGACCTACAGCAATCATGTTCACTGACGTTGCTAAAGCTCCAGCGACACTCATCAAAGAGTTTCGTAAAAAGCATGAGAAGCCAGTTCTCAAAGCAGCATATATTGATAGCGCGATCTACATCGGAGACGATCAAGTTGAAGCGCTTTCAAATATCAAATCGAAAGAAGAGCTTGTTGGCGACATCATCCTTCTTCTTCAGAGCCCAATCAAGAACGTTGTTGGCTCACTTCAATCAGGTGGTAGCACAATCGCAGGTCTTCTTAAGACTCTCGAAGAACGCGCCGCTAGCTAAATCTAACTTTCGTCGCAGGGTGTGTTACGACACCCACCGCGACTTAACCCTTTTTTTCAAAGGCTTCCAGTTAGGCAATTCAACCAAGTTGTCTGACACCAAAAATTGTCCATCATGGCAGATTTAAAAGAAATCGCAGATCAGCTCGTAAACCTTAGTGTTAAGGACGTGAGCGAATTAGCAACTATCCTTAAGGATGAGTACGGCATCGAGCCGGCAGCTGCAGCAGTAGCAGTAGCAGGTCCTGCAGGCGGCGGAGACGCTGGTGCAGAAGCTCAAACTGAGTTCACCGTAGTTCTTACTTCAGCAGGTGCAGCAAAGCTTGCAGTTGTTAAGGAAGTAAAAGGACTTCTCGGAGTTGGCCTCAAAGAGGCTAAGGAGCTCGTTGACGGCGCACCTACCAATATCAAGGAAGGTGTTAGCAAAGACGAGGCAGAAAGCCTCAAAGCATCTCTCGAAGGAGCAGGTGCTTCTGTCGAGCTGAAGTAATTCAGTTCCTTAACTGAACCGTAAGACGTCCCACTGGTTATTCTTTTCGATAACTAGTGGGACTTTTACAGGTTTCTACAATAACCCCTTCACCCCTCCAATTCTATGCCTGCAATAGGCGAATCCCCAATCTGACATAGAATGTACGCTTTGGCTGTCTCTAGGTACCTACCTAGATTCGGCCTATCGTTGTTTTCGGCCAGTTGGTTGAGCGGACTTATCCAAAGAACCTTACGCAGTTCTAAATCCACTTTTCCTTCCAGCCCGTATTTTTCGAATCTTACAAGACTGTACCCATGGTTACCACCGGCCAGCCAGATTCTACCGGAGAACGTTTCAACTTCGGTAAAATCAAACTAGCCCCCGCTTATCCTGATTTGCTGGGCATCCAAATTCAGAGCTTCCAGGAGTTCTTTCAATTGGAAACTACCCCAGAGAATCGGCATACAGAGGGTCTATCGCGCGTGTTCAAGGAAAACTTTCCTATCTCTGATACACGTAGCATTTTCAATCTCGAGTTCCTCGATTACTATATCGACCCACCGAGATATTCACTAGAAGAGTGTATCCACCGTGGACTCAGCTACAGTGTCCCTCTCAAGGCGAAGCTTCGTTTGTCTTGTAATGACCCTGAGCACATTGACTTCCAGACGATTGTGCAGGATGTTTTCCTAGGAAACATTCCATACATGACTCCGAAAGGAACATTCATCATTAACGGCGCTGAGCGAGTAATCGTAAGTCAGCTTCACCGTTCACCTGGTGTATTCTTCGGCCTAAACTTCCACCCGAATGGGACGAAGCTTTACTCTGCACGTGTAATTCCTTTTAAGGGAGCATGGATGGAGTTCTCTACCGATATCAATACGGTGATGTATGCATACATCGACCGAAAGAAGAAGTTCCCTGTTACTACGCTTCTCCGTTCTATCGGATTTGCAACGGATCAGGATATTCTTCAACTTTTCAACCTTTCTGACGAAGTCAAGTCTACCCGAAAGGAGCTCGAGAAGTCTCACGGCCGCAAGCTTGCTGCACGTGTGTTACGTTCTTGGACGGAGGATTTCGTAGATGAGGATACTGGAGAGGTTGTTACCATTGAACGAAACGAAATTATTCTTGAGCGTGACTCGATCCTCGACGATGAGGCAATCGACAAAGTGCTTGAGTCTGGTGTAGAAACCATCGTACTTCAGAAGTCTGATGTTGACCAGGACTACACTATCATCTACAATACCCTGCAGAAGGATCCGACAAGTTCGGAGATTGAAGCAGTTAACTATATCTACAAGCAGCTGCGTGGTACTGAGCCACCTGATGACGATACCGCTCGTGGTATCATCGACAAGCTGTTTTTCAGCGACAAGCGCTACAACCTCGGTGAAGTAGGTCGCTACAAAATCAATCGCAAGCTTGGTTCTGACGCAGCGGGTGATGTTCTCGTTCTAACGAAAGAAGACATCATCTCTATCGTTAAGTATCTCGTTAGCTTGATGAACTCTAAGGCAGAGATCGATGATATCGATCACTTGTCTAACCGTCGTGTTCGTACCGTAGGTGAGCAGCTTTATGCTCAGTTCGGTGTCGGACTTGCACGTATGGCACGTACTATTCGCGAGCGGATGAACGTACGTGATAATGAAGTCTTTACTCCGGTAGACCTCATTAATGCGCGTACACTATCGAGTGTGATCAACTCATTCTTCGGAACGAGTCAATTGTCACAGTTTCTCGATCAAACGAACCCACTCTCTGAAATCACCCACAAGCGCCGTATCTCGGCACTTGGACCAGGTGGTCTTTCACGTGAGCGTGCAGGATTCGAGGTGCGTGATGT
>CALDTK010000278.1 GCA_937924035.1 uncultured Saprospiraceae bacterium
AAGACAATTCTTTATAACCTCAATCCGGCGGACAACCACGTTTTCGCTACCATGGCAGGAAACTTCTGTGGCGGTGGTTCGGTAGCTAAAGTGCAATGGGGCGCTGCCTGGTGGTTCTTAGATCAATGGGATGGAATGAAAGAGCAGATCAACACGCTTAGTAGCGTTGGCCTGCTTTCACAATTTGTCGGTATGCTCACCGATTCTCGCAGCTTCTTAAGCTTTCCAAGGCATGAGTACTTTAGGCGGCTTCTCTGCGAAATGCTAGGTGATGATGTCGCCGCTGGAAGATTACCTGACGATGAGAAATGGTTAGGTAAGCAGGTTGAGGACCTGTGTTATAAGAATGCGGAAAGGTGGTTTGGATGGTAGGGAATAGTTGTAATTCGTCGAAATAAGAAATGTGTATCAATTGAAAATTGCCACCCGTTCTGACGTTTTCTCTATCCGTATTTAATGCACACCTTTCATTTGGAACTTCCTGCTAGAAGTTTAGGTATTTGCCTCACCCTCGACATTTAACTTCCTAGTCTGCATAATCGCATATACCAAAGGCGGAATACAAAAAACGCCAAACATGCAATCGATGATTCTCCAATAAAATGGAATTTCTCGCAATGCGCCACAGATAAAGGCGAGGGGGAAAACAAGCACTGAAGACCAGATACCCACGTGCATGACGCCTTCATAACGGACCGGGTCCTTGTATGGTAAGATGAAGTAGAGCATGATCATGAGGTGGGCGAAGGCTAGCCAATCGTAGCCATATCCTATGAAGGGGTACTTGGAATAGGTAACTTCAAGACCTTCTCGTACGGTAAGTATCCAGTTCGTGAGTCCTGTATAATTTGCAGGAGACAAGTCTGTCGCTCCATTCGTGAGGTATGAACTTAAGAAGTTCATCTCATGTAGCAAGGGGAATGCAGTGACACCACTTACGAAGAGTCCGAACATCACAAAGGCCAATGCCATTTTAATTTTCGTCGTAGTCTTCAATGTTCTTGGTTTTTATAAAGTTAAGTAGGGACTTAAGTGTCAAGGTATTTTCTGTATAGCTTCGCAAGCATGAGACCACTCTGCTATTTTCTTTTTAGTCTCCTTTTAATCAATTGTGCCTCTACGAATGAAAAGCAAATTGTACTTGAACCTGCACCCAAGGTGATCCTAAAGCTAGATGATCTCAAGATTGAAACAACAGGAGGTATTCACGAAGGTTGGAAGCAAGTTGTCAAACTTCTTGATGAGCGTAAAATACCTGCAAGTATCGGAGTAATCTGTAGCTCTTTACAAGAACCTACGCCTGAATATCTTGATTGGATTGCTGAGCGAAAAGCAGACGGTCACGAATTTTGGAATCATGGCTTTTGTCATTGTCGAGAGGTCTTTGATGACGGATCTCAAATCGCAGAGTTTGGGGGTAAATCTTATGAAAAACAACTCGAAGCCTTAGTCGACGGTCAGCGCCTTGCTAAAGAGAAGCTGGGCTTCGCCTTCACTGCTTTTGGGGCTCCCTTTAATGCGATAGATAGCGTAACAGCAGTCGCCTTGTCGAATACCCCAGATCTCAAATACTGGCTCTACAATCATACTGGTCATACTGGCGATTTGATCAATGTTCCACGCGCCGGAGTAGATCTAGAATATCCTGTTCACGTTCCAAATTTGGATAGCGTTAAGTTTCACTTTCAAAAGAATAAGGACGCCAAACTTTTAACCTTACAAGGTCATCCGCGAAGTTGGGTGGACCAGCCTGAGCGTATGGAGGATTTTGTTGCTATCGTTGATTATCTGAAAGATGAAGGGTGTCAATTCATCCGTATAGAGGACTTATAAGTTTAAAGACTTAAGAAAATCACCAAAGACTAGGTCTGCGCAAAGGAAAATTTCGATCTACCTCTTTGCTCTTCCGCGCTGGACTGAGCTTTTCCCACGTCGAAAGCATCTTTGCATCTTTATACGCTTGCGCCGCGAAGAGCATTCCCGGAGTTTGAATAGGCACCTCATCGAAGTTTTGAATATCTGGTGGATACGTCCAATTGCTTTTGTCTTGTATGGCAGGGAGCATGAAGTTCCAAGCATTGCGTAAGCTGCCGTTTGGCCCCTCGAAATTCCAGAGGTCATCGTTTGGAGCAGAAGCAATTTTTGCAAGCGTGCTATATCCTTCCAAATTAAAAAGCATATAGATGTATGGCTTCGTCCGTTCGAGTTCAGATGTGAATCCGCCTTGCTCGTTCATCTGTGCAGCCAACAGCTCCTTAAATCGTTTTCGCGAAAGCTCAAGGAGGTCTTCACGTCCGGCCAGTTTTGCGAAAGCGGCAATTTGCGCAGCCCACCAAGTACTGTGGTTGTTGCCATGATCACGTTCGTCGATGCCATACTTGTGCGTGCTCATCCAGGTGGCGTAATCGTTAAACCAAGTCTTCAACCCTTTCTCTTCTGGGGTTGGGAGGTAGCCCATATCAATGAGGATTTGAATCGCTTGCGCAACTTCGATCAAATGAATCGTATCGATGATGCCAATGCCACGTCCGGTGTGGCGCCCCTTGATCGCCTGAGCGTAGAGTAAGTTTGCATTCATGCGCGTGGCAGAATCCAAAAAGAACACATTCAAGTGCAGGCGGGCATGCTTTGCGTACTTCTCGTCGCCAGTCGCTTTATAAGCAGCAACAAGGGTAGCTACCCAGCGACTGAGATTTCTCATGGCGATGCGGTGCGCGACAAAATTTTCAGGATTCGTATTCCCATCTTTTCTGATGTAGGGACCATCAGGGTTCTCCGGATCTGGCCACCAGTAGTCTCCTTCTGAATAAAAATCATTCGGTCCACCAGCGCTCCGTTCACTGACTGCACTGGTGAGTGATACGGGTTCTAGGTTAAGGTAGCTCTCGGCCTCTGCGATGAGTGAGGGGGTATCTTTTTTTGGATTTATTGCTTGAGTGGTTTCAGACTCTATAGGTGCATCGGCTTCTTTTGAGGGCACCTTGTTTAAGCACCCCAATGGGATGATTAAGAGTAGGATATAAATAAAACGGAAACAAAATTTCATCGCTGATAATGTACCTATTAAACGTATCATTTACGGGTGAAATTCGAACACAAACAGAGGTGTTATCGCTTAGTTTAATGTTAGCCTTTTCTGAGAAAGTTTCATATTAAATCTATGCTGTTGAGCTTGTGTAGCTCCTTTTGTAATGGTAGAGCGAAAATTCAATAGGACTCTGTTTTTTAAACTACCGAAAATTATTTGAGATCTTGTATCTATATTGCCTTTCTTGTTTATTCTTTGAATATCTAAATCACTTTACTATGTATCCTAATGCTGTCATTGTTTTTTTTGGTACCTTTTTTCTTCTCGTCTCAAATACTCTAAGTGCTCAATCTTTCGAGGTTTTTCAAATCTCCCAAGCTTCTAATGGTGAGGCTTTTACGCAACGTCTAAGCATTGATGTTTTCGCTGCTCCCGATCTAACGACTGGGTTTGCCGAGTCAATCGGCGGTCGCTTTTACCTCGTTGGCTCAACGCCAAGTACAGGTGAAGAGCTCTTTCGATTTAATCGAAGTACGGGCCTTGCCGAGCTTGTTGCCGATATCAATCCAGGAACGGGGAGCAGTAATCCGTCAGACCTGACATCCTTTGGAGATACACTTTACTTCGTCGCAACAGCACCAGGGCTTGGTCGCGAAGTATGGCAAACAGATGGCAGTGCTTCAGGTACGCGTAACCTCGCAAATATCCGTGGAGGTGCAGGTTCCGCATTTGACGCACCTGGCGAGGATTCAGGAATATTGGGGGCAGATGCGGCAAACATTTATGTATCCACAAATCAATCGACGTTCAATGACTTCTACGCCATACGTCGCACAACGGGTCAAGCGCAACGTCTCGCTCAATCTATTGGGCCATCCTATATAGAACAAATTGATGGAAGGACATATCTCGCCACTCGTTTCGGAGGCGCATACCTCCTCAACAGCACAAATTTAAGCACGATCGTTCCTAACGGACAAGGAAGCACAACAGAACGTTACCGATTTTTCGAGATCGCTGGCACAGAAGCTGTGGTCGTGACCAATGGAGGTGTCATCCTTTTTTATGATGGATCTACCAATTCGTCAACGATGGTGCAAAGCGACGTTAGGCCTCAGTTCAACTTCTTTGGTAAACGCGGGGGCAGCTACCCAGAGGGGACTTATTTCCTAGCTCGTGATCCAAATTCTGCAATGACACTTTGGAAGACCGATGGTACGGTATCAGGTACATTTCCACTAGACGTAGGGCAGGGAACTACGAATGTAAGGATCAGTGATGGCGTTCAATGGAATGACGAGTGGGTATTTAAGAATACTCCAATAGGAGGTACAGCAGGAGTCTATCGTGTTGATCGAGTACGAGATACCACTGAACTTGTATACGGCGCCCAGTTTACTGGACCTGAAACCTATTTCGACGGTCGCTTATTAATAACTGAAAATTCTCGGGTAGCAACATGGGATTCCCTTCAGGCGGCTGTTGTTCAAGTCGCGGGATTACAGAGTGTGCTAACCGTTGAGGCGACAGCTTATGGAGACTACGGAGACTGCCGTACCAATGATGACCGTGCTTTTGTCCTTTACTATAATTGTCCGGACAATGTCGTACAAATTGACTCTTTTGCAATTTGTCCAGATGCGCAAGTGGCGACACCTTTTGGTGATCGTGGGATAGGTCTTCACACTTCTGCCGAAGAGCTACTCTACATGTGCGACAACATTTCTTCAGTAATAGTTACTGCTATACCTGAACCCGCATTTGATGTCCAAGCACCAGATACAGTGTTTGTAGGCGATACGATCCGGTACTTGGCAAGTGATCCAAGTTTTACCTACGCTTGGCCAGATGGAAGTGCTTCCGAAATGTATGAGGTTGTTGCCGACATGGTCGGTCAACTTGAGGTCAATGTTACTGCGACCAACGATTCAGGTTGTACCTCAACCCGCACAGTAACCGTTGTCGTGGTAGAAGTTTCTTCCACGTTCGATGAGTTTGAACTCATGGCGATTAGTCTTGGACCAAACCCAGCCACTAGCCAAAGCTCAATCCACGGTCTACCCACAGAAGCAACTTGGCGAATAACTGCAATAAGTGGTGCTACAACTTCTCAATGGCATCAGGCGATAGAACCAATGTTCTTGGAGCGCTTTCCAAAGGGACTATACTTTGTTGAGGTCAAACTCCTTGACGGAAGGCAGGCTGTTGTAGGGAAGCTTGTTGTTGCCAAATAGGCTTTCCTATTCATAGAGTGCTGAATCGCAGGGCGATCGGTATTTAGGATTTAGATTTCGGGTAGCCCTTAGGTAAATGCTCAGGAGGCTAATTCTGAAACACCTTGGTCCTGAATACCGCAGCTGGGTCTATTCTTGATGATTTGCGAACACGAATCCTATATCACTCGTCAAGTGACTTATCGCCAAGCCCAGTCGAGCATTTATTGAAACGAGATATTCCGCTTTCAGCGGCCCGGACAGTCCGGAACTACTGTCTGAGCAACCTGTAAAGTGATTTGATCTAACACCTTGCTAACATCACTTGAATCTGTATCAACTCAGTGACCTGCGAGTTTTAGTTTCGGACGAGCTTTTTGGTTCTTTTTGGCTGCACAAAAAGGACAAGAGGATGAGCACATGGAGTAAGGTGAACTAGCCATGAGGAGTGAAGCTCAAATCAAATTAGGTGTTTTCAAAAGCATTTTCTAGACCCGACCAGAGGTCGGAAGCCGTCGAGATAAACTCCTAAAACATAATCTCCTCATCATCGGTATTCACCCGACTTTGCAAAGTTACGCTACCATCTTCAGCGCCAAAACCTGAGCTCGTAAACGGCGAGTTGCCCGGACGGAACGAATCGAAATCAACGGCTTCCCAATTGTCAAACTTCGCTTGGTCGGCAATCCATTTCAGTTGGACGTCTTTAAGTTCACCATGGCGGTTCTTCGCAACAATGATCTTGGCTACACCTTTAAGTGAGTTGCCATCTTCGTCTTCAGTGATGTCGTAATATTCTGGACGGTAGATGAAGTTCACCATATCAGCATCCTGCTCAATCGCACCCGACTCACGAAGATCCGAAAGCATTGGGCGCTTGTCACCACCACGTTGCTCCACGGCACGAGACAGCTGAGAAAGTGCAATCACAGGTACGTTGATCTCCTTGGCAAGCTGCTTGAGGTTACGGGAGATGGTTGAAATTTCCTGTTCTCGATTGGTATTCTTGCCACCTGCACTACCACTCATGAGCTGGAGGTAGTCAATCACGATCATCTGAATGTCGTGTTGCATTTTCAAACGGCGGCACTTGGCGCGCAATTCAAAGATATTGATAGCAGGTGTATCATCGATAAACAGTGGAGCAGAGCTGAGACGCTCAATACCCTGCTGCAAACGATCCCACTCTTCATCACTAAGTTGACCTGAACGCATCTGGTGTCCACCAACGCCAGCCTCCATACTTAAAAGACGTTGAACGAGTTGCACATTGGCCATTTCCAAAGAGAAAATAGCGACGCCTTTGTTGAAATCCATGGCTGCATTGCGGGCTATGGAGAGCACGAAGGCAGTTTTTCCCATTCCCGGTCTCGCCGCCAAAATGATCAAATCACTTGGCTGCCAACCATTTGTCAACTTGTCTAAATCAGAGAATCCCGTCGGGACACCAGTAAGACCATCGCCAGACTTTGCCTTGATCTCTTCGAGTAGCTTGAGTGCCTTCGGACCGAGTTCGCCGATACTTTCGACACCTCGACTTAGCTTCTCCTCGGTAATCTTGAAGATGCCTTTTTCTGCTTCATCCAGAAGATCGAAAACGTCATTGGTCTCATCATACGCATCGCGTAAGATTTCACTTGAAACTTTAATGAGCTCGCGTGCGATTGACTTTTGCGCAATGATGCGGGCGTGGTACTCCACGTTGGCAGCCGAACCGACACGATTCGACAATTGTACCAAGCGATATGGACCACCAGCTTTGTCCAGCTCGCCTGTTTTGCGCAGCTGATCATTAACCGTAATGAGATCGATTGCAGTGTTGTTATCAAACAAGGTGAGCATCGCTCTATAGATCGCCTGGTGACCTTCAGAATAGAAACTCTCAGCCTGGAGGATATCCAACACGACAGAGATCGCGTCCTTGTCAAGCATGATCGCCCCGAGCACTACCTCTTCCACGTCGAGCGCTTGCGGTTGCACCTTGCCGTAAGCCAACGAGGGGTCAACCTTGTTGCGTCGCTTCAAGTCGGCGGATGATCCAATGCGAGGGGCTGGTTTGTCTGACATAGTGTTTTGGCGTAAGCAGTTGAACGGTTGCACAAGATACTTGACAGAAATCTCGCAACACGATCAACGTTTTAACCCAAACGTCATTTCTTAGTGGGAAGCGTGGGGATAACTAGAAGTAATCCGTTTGAAGCCCTTAAAACCCTATTCGAGACCCTGTTGAAACGTATCCGGAAAATTATATCTGAATTACGGTTTTGGTTCACGCCAAGGGTGGCTTCGCCAT
>CALDTK010000279.1 GCA_937924035.1 uncultured Saprospiraceae bacterium
GTTATCCGCACGTTTACGGCTACGGATGATTGCGGTAATACGGCAACGGCGAGTCAAGTAGTAACAATAGAGGATACCACAGACCCTGTGTTTGCGAGTGTTCCAGCCGCAATCACTATTGAGTGTGGCGCTGCACTTCCAACAGACATGGCTACGGCTACGGATGATTGTGATGGATCAGTAATCGTCACGGTTACAACTTCATCAGGAGCAACGAGCTGTGCAGGTGATGCGGTAATTCGCACGTTTACTGCAACGGATGATTGCAACAATACAGCAACAGCTACGCAAGTAGTGACGATAGAGGATACAACAGACCCAGTGTTTGCGAGTGTTCCAGCTGCAATCACAATTGAGTGTGGTGCCGCGCTTCCAACAGACATGGCAACGGCTACGGATGATTGTGATGGATCAGTAATCGTCACGGTTACAACTTCATCAGGAGCAACGAGCTGTGCAGGCAATGCGGTTATCCGCACGTTTACGGCTACGGATGATTGCAACAATACGGCTACTGCTACACAAGTAGTAACGATAGAGGATACAACAGACCCAGTGTTTGCAAGCGTACCAGCAACAGCAGACCTAGAGTGTGGAGATGCACTTCCAACAACGATGGCAACAGCCACCGATGATTGCGATGGTGATGTAGCGGTTACGGTTGTAGAGACAGAAGTCTCTAGAGCATCAGCTAATGAGTACGTTATTCACCGTACGTTCACCGCGACCGATGATTGCAACAATACAGCAACAGCAGTTCAGGTTGTAAACTATACAGATACCGGTGTACCGACTTGGACTTCGGTTCCAGGCTCGGTTACAATCGAGTGTGGAGCAGCACTTCCAACAGATCTAGCCGTTGCGAATGATGGTTGTGATGGTCCATTGACGGTAACACCATCAGATGCTACTACAGCAGGCTGTGGATTGACATCTGTGATCACAAGAACGTTCACTGCAACGGATGCCGATGGTAATACGATTACTGCAACGCAAGTGATTACAATTACGGATACGACTGATCCTGTGTTTGCGAGTGTACCAGCTGCAGTAACCATCGAGTGTGGTGCTGCGCTTCCAACAGACATGGCCACTGCCACAGATGTATGCGATAGCGATGTGGCGGTCACAGTAACTACATCAACGGGAGCATCGAGTTGTGCAGGCAATGCAGTTATCCGCACGTTTACTGCTACGGATGATTGCGGTAATACGGCAACGGCAAGTCAAGTAGTAACAATAGAGGATACAACAGATCCAGTGTTTGCGAGTGTTCCAGCATCAGTTACCATTGAGTGTGGTGCTGCACTTCCGACAGACATGGCTACGGCTACCGATGATTGTGATGGATCAGTAAGTGTTACTGTAGCAGAAACTGCAGGCACTAGTAGCTGTGCAGGCGATGCTATTATCCGCACGTTTACTGCGACTGATGATTGCAACAATACTGCAACTGCTACGCAAGTAGTAACGATAGAAGACACAACAGACCCTGTATTTGCAAGCGTACCAGCAGATGTTACAATTCAATGTGGAGCAGCCTTACCAACAACGATGGCCACGGCCACGGATGATTGTGATGCTGCGGTCAGTGTCACAGTTGCTGAATCTGCAGGCACTAATAGTTGTGCAGGCAATGCAGTGATCCGGACGTTTACAGCAACAGACGCTTGTAACAATACAAAAACCGCGAGTCAAGTCGTGACTATTGAAGACACGACAAATCCTGTCTTTGCGAGTGTTCCTTCAGACGTAACTATTGAGTGTGGTGATCCGATTCCGACGAATATGGCCACAGCTACTGATGTTTGCGATGGAGACGTCACTGTAACCGTTGCCGAGAGCAATGGCCCAACGAGTTGTGCAGGTACTGCTATTATAAGAACATTTACAGCAGCTGATGATTGTGGCAACACAATTTCTGCTCGTCAATTCGTCTTCATTGAAGATACCACACCTCCTACGTTTGTGAGTGTACCTGCAAATGTCACTATTGAGTGTGGAACAGCGATTCCAACAGACATTGCTGCTGCCACAGATGTATGTGATAGTGATGTAGCGGTCACAGTAACTACATCAACAGGAGCATCGAGTTGTGCAGGCAATGCGGTTATCCGTACGTTTACTGCGACCGATGATTGTGGTAATACAGCAACGGCAAGTCAAGTAGTAACGATAGAGGATACGACAGACCCTGTGTTTGCTAGCGTACCAGCTTCAGTTACCATTGAATGTGGTGATGACATTCCATCGGACATGGCTACTGCTACGGATGCCTGCGATGGTTCGGTTGTTGTTACGGTTGCTGAAATATCAGGTGATCCTAGCTGCGCGGGCGATGCAATAATCCGCACGTTTACAGCTACGGATGCTTGTAATAATACTTCAACTGCTACTCAGGTAGTAACTATAGAAGACACTACGCCTCCAACTTTTGTGAGTGTACCAGCAACGGCAGATTTGAGTTGTAACGACCCAATGCCAACAGATATGGCAACGGCTACGGACGTCTGTGATGCTAATGTAACTGTAACTGTTTTAGAAACAGAAGAGTCGAGAGTATCACTAAACACCTACACTGTACACCGCACCTTTACTGCAGCAGATGCCTGTGGTAATACGAGTACGGCAGTTCAAGTGGTTAACTTCACAGATGATGGACCGCCATTGTGGGTCAGTGTTCCTGGAAACATCACGCTCGAGTGTGGTGTAGTAGTGCCGGTTGTTTTGGCGGAAGCTGAAGATCCTTGTGATGGTGTGCTCACTGTTACTTATACAGACGGAAACGTTGACGCTTGTGGGGATACCTATGAAATAACAAGATCTTTTGAAGCATCGGATGCTGATGGTAATACCATTACTTCAACACAGGTAATTACGATAGAAGACACCACAGCGCCAGTGTTTACTGCTGTTCCTGCTGATGTACTCTTGGAGTGCGGAGACGCAACACCAACCGATATGGCAACGGCTACCGATGTGTGCGATCCGGATGTGATTGTAACAGTAGTTGAAACAGCAGGAGCGCCTGGTTGTGCTGCTACTTCAATCATCCGAACCTTTACAGCAACAGATGATTGTGGTAATACAGCAACAGCAAGTCAGACGGTAACTTTTGAAGATACTACCGACCCTGTTCTTGCTAACGTTCCTACAGATGTCACGATCGAGTGTGGTGACGATCTACCTACAGATATGCCAACCGCTTCAGATATCTGTGATGCTGCAGTAACTGTATCAGTTGCAATTGCCGATGGAGCGACCAATTGCGCAGGAACAGCAATTATCAGAACCTTCACGGCTGCAGATGCTTGCGGAAATACAGCAACAGCTAGCCAAGTAGTTACTTATGAGGATACAACTCCACCAGTATTAGCGGAGGTTCCAGCCAACACAGTGCTTGAGTGCAATAGTCCATTACCAACGGACATGCCGACGGCGACTGATATCTGCGATGTAGAAGTTGATATCACTGTGGCTGAAACACGTATTGACGGTGCGAGTCCAAATGACTACACTATTGAGCGTGTGTTCACTGCAATGGATAATTGTGGTAATACTTCAACTGCTAGTCAAGTTGTGACTTACGAGGATTCAGGTGATCCAGTCTGGACGTCAGTTCCTGCGAACACAGAAATCGAATGTGGTGATGCAATGCCAACGGATCTAGCTATTGCTGAAGATTTCTGTGACGGTGCGTTAAGCGTGACTTTCACAGATGCTACTACAGACCTTTGTGGTGAGACAATGATCGTTACTAGAACATTTAGTGCAACCGATGCTGATGGAAATGAAATCAACACTGCTCAAATAATTGTGGTCTCTGATAATACCTCTCCGGTATTTGACTTTGTACCAACGGCAATGACTATTGAGTGTGGTGATGCGATCCCAAGTGAAATGGCTACTGCCACAGACATTTGTGATCCGGCGGTTTCTGTAACGGTAAGTACTAATTCAGGTGCGACTTCTTGTGCTGGAGATGCAGTTATCCGCACATTTACAGCTACTGACGCTTGCGGAAATAGCACAACTGCATCTCAAATTATTACAATTGAGGATACAAGTGCTCCAAACTTTACTTCAGTTCCTGCAGATGTAACGATCGAGTGTGGCGAAGCAACACCAACGGAGATGGCAACGGCTGATGATGTTTGCGGTTCTGCAGCAGTAGTTGTTGCTGAAACGGTCGGGTCTACAGGTTGTGCTGGCAATGCAGTTATTCGTACGTTCACAGCGACGGATGATTGTGGAAACACGGTGACTGCGGTACAAGTAGTAACTGTAGAGGATACCACTCCTCCAGTGTTTGCTAACGTGCCAGCGGCTGTAGAGATTGACTGTAATGATCCATTGCCTACTGACGGTCCAACAGCTTCCGATATCTGCGACAGTGATGTTGTGATTACAGAGAGCCAGGATCGCATAGATGGAGCTACTGTAAATCAATATGAAGTGGTTCGTACTTGGACTGCAGAAGACATTTGTGGAAATACTTCGACGGCTACACAGCTTGTATCTGTTGTCGATGATGGACCACCTGAATGGACTTCTGTTCCAGCTGATGAAACACTCGAGTGTACAGCCAGTATCCCTACTGTTTTGGCGACAGCAGAAGACGGATGTGACGGAGACCTTCCAGTAACGGTAACTGAAGTGCGTACGGATGGAGCGTGCGAAGGAACATTCGTTATAGTAAGAACATTTACTGCGACTGATGTCGATGGTAATGAAATCACGACTTCACACACAGTGACGTTTGAAGACACCACTGAACCAATATTTACAAGTGTTCCTGCTGATGTAACTATAGAATGTGATTCTGCAGAGCCTACAGACCTCGCAGTGGCAACCGACAATTGTGGAGCTACTGTAGATGTGGTTGTTGTTGAGACTCGTGTAGGAGGAACATGTGGAGGAGAAGAGGTTATTACAAGAACCTTCACGGCAACAGATGCATGTGGTAATTCTGCTACAGCTGCTCAGATTGTAACTATAGAAGACACTACAGCACCGACCTTCGTTGGAGTTCCTGCTGATTTAACAATCTCTTGCACTGATGCGGTACCTACAGATGTGCCAGGTACAAATGATGCATGTAGCACTGTAACGCTTGCAGAAACCACCCGCTCTGAGCCCGGGTCATGTGCAGGTAGCAATGTTGTTATCCGCGTATTTACCGCAACAGATGCATGTGGAAATGTCGCTTCAACAGAGCAGCGAGTAACCATTGAGGATACAGAAGCTCCAGTATTTGCAGGAGTTCCTGCTGATCAGACGCTCAGTTGTGGAGATGCGCTCCCGACATCAGCGCCTACGGCAAGTGATGATTGTGGATCTGCAGATGTGACATACGAAGAAACTACTACAGCTGGAAGCTGTGCTGGCAACTACGTTGTACTACGTCGTTGGACTGCAACTGATGATTGTGGAAACGCAGCTACCACTGAGCAATTCGTAACTTTTGAAGACAACGTCGCACCGGTATTTGACAATGTTACAGCTCTCATAGAGTTGGATTGTCAAGATACAGCGCCTCTGGTCGAGCCAACAGCTTCTGATGCTTGCGGAACGGTAGGTCCAATTTCTTACTCGGACACACGAGTGAATGGAGCATGTGCACAGGCATATACGATTGTCAGAACGTTCAGCGTATCTGATGACTGCGGAAATGTAAATACTGTAGAGCAACGCATCGTATTCTCTGACAATACTGCACCGGTGATTACGAATGTACCTAGCGATGTTGCTATTTCTTGTGATCAACCAATTCCAACTTCGTTGCCTTCAGCAACGGATGATTGTCAAGCCAACGTTTCCATCGTGGAGCTTGAAGAAATCATCCCTGGTCCATGCGCTAATACCTACATCCACGTGCGTGTATTCGTCGCTACAGATGACTGCGGTAACCGTTCTGAAGCTCGACAAAACGTTGAGATTTCAGATACAGAAGCTCCTGTGTTTGTTCAAGTACCTGCCAATGTAGAAGCGGGTTGTGGATCAGCAGTGAGCAATGCGCAACCTGTGGTAGTTGATAATTGTGATGTCAATGTGACGATTACGTATACGCAGTATAATGACGATTCAGGAGATGGCTGCGGTGGACTCGGTGCATTGGTTCGCCTATGGACTGCAACAGATAATTGCGGAAATTCTGCGACTGCATCACAGCGTGTGATCTTTGTAGATAACGAGCCACCGGTACTCAGTAACCTAGTTCGTGCGGTTTCTACAGATTGTAACAGTGCACTTGACTTCCCTCCACCAACTGCTACAGATAATTGTGATCAGGATGTGCGTGTATACTACGATGATACTCGATTTGCAGAAGGATGTAATGAGGTTGTTCGTCGTGTATGGATTGCTGTCGATGATTGTGGAAACGAGACAACAGGAATTCAGGATATCCTGATTGTTGATGATAAGCCACCAGTAATTAATGCTGACATGTCACCGATCACCGTCGAGTGTGGAGAGGCGTTCCCAGAAATGGATCTGATGGCTGAAGATCAGTGTGATGCGGATCTTACAATCACTGAAGAAACCTTCGAAGTTGGTGGCGGAAGCTGCGATGGTGAAACAACAATCTACCGAATCTTCACCGTGTTAGATGATTGTGGTAACCAAGCTGAAGCTGTTCAGATTGTAACGATAGTTGACAATACTGCTCCAGAATTCACGTCTGTTCCAGACGATATGGATGCAGCCTGCGAAGGATTCGACTTCTCAGGAATACAGCCTGAAGCAGTCGATGCTTGTAGCGATAAGGTTGAAATTACTGAAGTAAGTGCTTCTACTTCGATTTCTCGAGACGGACGTGAGATGCAAGCAATCATCCGGACTTGGACGGCGACTGATGCTTGTGGAAATGCTACAAGAGCATCACAAACGATCGTCTTTGATACAGAAAACCCTGTGGTTACTGCGCAAACGAATTTCGGCAACCTCGAAGATGGGGCTACAGTTTGTGCTGGTGATTTGGTAACCTTTACTGCTCCAGCTGGAGGAACTGACTATCAATGGAGTACTGGTGAAACCACCCAGCAGATTGTCGTAGAGGCGGATGTCCCACAAACGTTCGAAGTCAACTACAGCAGTAGTTCATGCAGCGGTTCAGCATTGTTCAACTTACAAGTTGTTGAGGCACCTGACTTCGATATTGTTGATGTACCAGAATTCTGCGACGGTCAGACCGTTGATCTAAAGGTTGTTGCGACAGGAGTAACTTCAATTAGCTGGACTGGGCCACTAGGGTTTACTGCAACAGGAACAACAACTAAGGTTGAGTATATCGCTTCTGTTCAGGAAGGCTGGTATGTGGCAACTGCTCAAGCAATTGGAGGCTGTCAGGTAATCGATTCGGTATACGTAACTGTAGGTGCAGGTACCTGTGCAGAAATTTGCGGTAATGGAATCGATGACGATGGAGATGGTCTTGTTGATTGCGATGATCCAGACTGTAATTGCTGTTCACTTGAGAACGTTTCATTAAGAACAGAGTGTCGCGATGCTGGAACACCAGGCGACATCAAGGATGACACGTATGCTGTCTATGCCACGTTTGAAGGCTCAGGAGTTAACGGCAATGCATTTACCGTAAAAGGTGATGCAGAGATTCCAAGTCTCTATGCAAATGGAGAGGTTTTGTTAGGGATATTCCCTAGTACTATGCCTATGGTGTCTTTCGACTTCTACGGTGTAGATGATCCAAGCTGCTCATTAACAGACCAGCAAGCGTTCAGCCCAGGTGTATGCACGGATGAATGCAACTTGCATATCGTTAAGACTGAAGCTAGCGATTGTGTTGAGGGACAGTACGACCTACTGGTAACTATTTTCTATGCAAATCCAGCAGGTGCGCTCATAATTAATGGTAAGCGATTCAGTCTACCGGACAGCTTTGGTGAGTTTACGTTTACGTTGCCTAATCTCAGTTGTACAGGCGATCAAGGAGTTGTTGTTGAAGCCTATTTTGTAGGTCAAGCAGCATGTGCTGATGAAGATGTATACGATGCACCTTGTCCAGATGAAGCATGTCTCCCAATTGAAATTTCACTTGGGGATAGACCATAACCGGTAAATTGTAACACCAGAGCATCAAAGCCAGTAGAAGTAGCTAATACTTCTGCTGGCTTTTTTTTTGTAAAAAACCTTTTGGCCCAGAGTTTGCATTACAAAAATTTGACATGTGTAAGTAGAGCATTTGTATGCTCATCTTCTCTAAACAATAAGCTTGAACAGCTACCTACTATCCCCCCGCTTTGTAGGCCGATTGGCGCTACTCTTCACTCTTGTCCTATGGGCTTGTATAGGGGTACGTGCACAAAATGACCTCAGCATTTTTCGGGTAAGTAGTGATGTTTTTGTAACCCAAGGCCAAATCGTTTCATTCACTTTTGTGGTGACCAATGATAAAGGAACCGATGTTGATGGGGTAGAGGTCCAAATTGATCTTCCACCGGGGCTAGATTACATACAGCATACGCTTTCGCAAAACTTCAATCCTGCCACAGGACGATGGACAATTGGCGATATCAAATTTTACCAGCCGCAGCGTGTGATTACGATAGATATGCGTGTGAGTGGCGAAGGAGTCCTAGCTGCAAATGCAGAGATCTTCGCAATGGTTGGTAACGACGATGATTCTACTCCAAACAATGGGGTGCTCACAGAAGATGATATCGTGAGTGCTTGTGTGAGTGCTCCAATTCGAGCAGAATGTGGTCAGTCTGTCCGACTTGAAGCTCCGAGTGGCTATGGGAACTATCAGTGGTATAAAGATGGAACTGCAATTGTCGGATCAAATACGGCGGT
Source organism: uncultured Saprospiraceae bacterium (assembly GCA_937924035.1). Taxonomy (GTDB): domain Bacteria; phylum Bacteroidota; class Bacteroidia; order Chitinophagales; family Saprospiraceae; genus CALDTK01. The sequence continues at coordinate 8,815 of CALDTK010000279.1, forward strand.
GCTAAATGTTGGAGAAACAGGAGACTATACCTTCCAAGTAGGAACACTCACCACGACTTGCCCTTTAGGTACTTGTTGTCCTGCACGTGTTTCATTTGATAGTATATCAGTAGACTTATCTCAGCTTACTCTTTGTACAGGAGGGTATGACACAGTCTTTGTAGATATGCCAGATGTTGATACCATCAACTTTGTGCAGACCTATACATGGGCGAGTCCAGACGATCCAATGCTCAACTTTTTAAGTTGTTCTGATTGTCCTGAGCCTAACGTTGTTATTGCAACTCCTTTTCTCTTAAATGAATTGCGATATACGGTTGGCGTGGTTACTCGCGACCTTTTCGGCAACGTGGTTTGTAGTGCAAATGCAACCTTGACTCTTGATGTGTTGCAAGCGCCAAACTTGACGTTCAATGCCCCAGTATATGCTTGTGGTAACGATGAATGCATCCAAATAGAAGCAATTTCTGATGCACCACTCACTTCTATTGAGTGGGACGGTCCTAACCTTCGCACTCCCGATGGGATGGTGATGGATTACTGTGCACGTCCAGTTTCTGATTACACTACGCAAAAATTTATTGTTACCGCAGTTGGAACAGATGGTTGTATTCGAGTGGATAGTCTATTCATTATCACAATGCCTGACATCGATATTTCGGTACCGGTTGCGCAGACGATTTGTCAAAATCTTCCGGCAGACCTCTCGGTAGCAGTATTGCCAGCTCTTCCAACAGATAGTGTCGAAATTGTTTGGACGGAAGAACCTGGTAATCCGAATGCTGGAGCTAATCTACTTACTTCAACGAGCGCAACTATAACTACAGACTCGCTTGCTCCTGGCGAATACGGTTTTCGCGTAAGCGTGGCTAGAATTGCCCCAAACGGAGATCGAGTCTGTACATATGAAGAAGTGCAGTTGGTTACTGTGCAAAGCGATTGTGCTCAACCTAGATTAGGTGGATACGCTTGGAAAGACTTCAATAATGACGGCTTACGCCAAAACTTCGAAGCTGCTCTAGGAGGTGTCCAAGTAGAACTTGTCTCAGCGGCAGGAGTCCCTTCTGGGCGATTTGCTGTAACGGATGCAGCAGGTTTTTATGAATTTGATAATCTTAATATTGGAGATTATCGAGTCCAGTTTCAGCCTGTTCCATCTTTTGTTTTTGCGCCACAAAATGCAGGTGTAGATGAGTTTGTTGATTCAGATGTTGATGCTACTGGCTTGTCAGATCTCTTCACCGCAACCTATGATGAGGCAATTCATTTAGTAGGCGCAGGTTATATCCGTGATTGCCAAATTGTAGTTACGAATGTGCAGACAACTCCAGGTATTTGTGGTGAATCTGAGGGTGCACTAAGCTTTGATGTTACAGGTACAACAGGTAACCTTACTTATACATGGGTTCCAAATGTTAGTACCACCAACTCAGCCACATTGATTCCTGCTGGTGATTATGAAATCACCATTTATGACGACTTCACAGAATGTACCTACACCGAAGTACTTACAGTTCCAGGAAATGCTGCTTTCCTACTATCAAGTTCTTCGACTCCTGCAGCTTGTCCTCTTGGTAAGGGAGGAAGTATAACTGTCTTTACGGATGGAGGCACTGCACCTTTTGATGTTGAATACATCGGTACAGACAATGGAACGCAAATCGCCAATGCGATGCCGTTTACCATTCAAGATATCCGAGGTGGAGCTTACACGATCAACGTAACTGACGCGCTAGGGTGTGTGCAAACAAACGCGATCGAAGTAACCGAAAACGAACTCTTACTTGCTATTGATACGGCCAATGTTGTTTCGGCCGATTGTGGCGGAACTAATGGAAGTTTCGATGTAGTTATTTCAAACTTCAATAATACATATACACTATTAGTAAATGGTTTAACCTTTGCTGCCAATAGTACCGCTAATGTCATTACTGTGGGCAACCAAAGTGCGGGGCCAAAAGTGATTCGTGTAGTTGATATAAATGAGTGCGCCCAAGAGTTGGTGTTCAACTTGAGAGATCAAAGCGAACCGATCGACACAAATGCATTAACAATCATCAATCCAGCCTGTTTTGGCGAAGCAACGGGTAGTATTTCTTCTGCTCAAGGCAAAACTTACGAAGTCCGAAATATTGCTGGCCAATTTGTAGGTAACCTACCAATTAGTGATTTGGTAGCAGGCCAGTACACCTTGATCGATCAAAGCATTCCTGGCTGTCTAACAACTGCAGAAGTCACGCTGGTCGATCCTAATGACTGGGTATTCAGCGCTCAAGTCGAAGCGAGTGAATGTGATTCACCTACAGGTTCGATAGAGTTGACTGTTTCAGGTGCAACACCACCTTACAGTTTTGTATGGAGTGGTGGATTACCTAATCAAGCGATTCAATCACCAATTCTTCCAGGGGAGTATAGTGTAGAAATTATCGATGCGAATGGCTGTTCGCTTGAGCGATCATATACAGTTGATGATAAGTGTCTTGAACTTTGCGATACATACTTTACGGCTGATACACTCCTGATAGAAGAGGTATCAACAAGTTATGAGTGGTGCTTCGCTAATTTCGACAATCTGCTCAATGAACGAAGCTTTACGGTCGATGGACAGGCAACCTCACCGGGAATCTGTACACGAAGCGGGCTTGTGTTCTATAACTTAGAGTCACTTCCTGGTGATGGAAATGACGGTCCTTACCTCATTGAATTCTGGTTTGGAGGCGATGAAATCGTAATTGCCCAAACGATTAATTCAGGTGAAGAATTTGCTGCAGCACTTGATGCAAGCGATGGTTGGGGTCGATGGAGATTTGATACTGATGAAAATATAATTAGTGGAGGTCAGCCAGATAGAGCCTATGGTGAGATTGAAGTGACTCACATTAGCTCAGGAACGAAATATTTCTTGACACCTAATATTCTGAACAATCAACTTAGTGCAGTTGGAACTTTTGCAGTGCCTGGTAATTACGCCATTCAAACTGTTGATCAAGAAACAGGCTGTGTCGATAGTCTTTATCTCATGCTTCGTCATCCTGACGTCTGTGCTGATAATTGGCAACCGGCCTCTTCAAATTCGCAGACACCTTACTGTGACGAGACTTCATTCGTTTGCCTAGATATACCGTTTGAGTTGATGTCTTCTTTAGATCTATCACTGAATGATGAGCTGTATACTGGTAGTATCGAGCCGTGTGCGATAGATAACATTGTTTTCTATGACGTTTCATCTCTTGATCTTGATAACACAATCAGGGTTGAAAGCTGGATAGTAAATGGAAGATTTAGAAATGCGGTAACAGCGAGTGTTGAAGAACTTGCAGCACGCTTGACAGTATTCGACAATGAGGTTTGGAGTTATGATCCTTACCTCGGCGTACTACGCGGCGGAAATGTTGATAATGATTATGAAGATTTGATTCTTGAAATTCAAGGCCAAACCTTCACTCTCGAGCCGGAACAACAAATTTTTGACGGTACTCGCATCGAGATTTTGCCTGGTACATATCGTGCTGTACTTTCTGATGTTGACAATTGTGAGACCAGCTTTAGCGTCACAGTTTCATGCAGTACACAAGAGCCTCCAGCTACAGACACAATTGTATGGACGGTTGGAGTCGGTTTTGCGGATACGCTATGTGTTAATCGTGATGAGGTGCCTGGAGATATTTCTTCCATTGTCAACTTGTGTCCAGATGAAAGTGGTGAGTTCGCCGTTGTGACTTCACTAGATTCGACCTGCTTTACCGCGCTTGGGATGGAGCTAGGTGAAGAGCTACTCTGTATTGTGATCTGCGATGAAAACAACGTTTGTGACACAACTTTCATTCAGATTGATGTAGTTAGCCCAGAAGATTTCCTCTTCCCGCAGGCGAATCCTGACCTCGATTCCTTACAGATGAATGGAACCGTTTTGGTCAATGTGCTCGGTAATGATCGCCTCAGAGGGGAGTTGACCAGTTACGAAATCATTGAGTATCCTGATTTTGGAAATGCTTATCTGGATGGTAACGAAATAAGATACGACGCGGATCCAGAATTCTGTGGAATTGACATGTTCGTCTACGAAATTTGCAATAGCTATGGCTGCGATACCGCATTGGTGACCCTGGAAGTATTGTGTGATGAGATCATCATCTTCTCTGGATTCTCTCCAAACTTTGACGATGTCAACGAGTCATTCACAGTCCTTGGGATTTACCAATTCCCTGATAACAGGATGGAGGTTTATAACCGTTATGGCAACATTGTCTTCGAGATGGACAGCTACGATAACTCGTGGGAAGGAACCTATTTTGATGGTGAACCACTTCCTGAAGGAACCTATTTCTACGTCTTTGAAGATGGGAAAGGCCGAACCTATACCGGCTACGTGTACATCCGTAGATAGCCTTAAGTCTTGAATCATTTAGCCTAAGGTCTTGATTGGTGAATTTTACTTTCGTCAAAACCAGTACTGGCACGTCCCTTGCATCTATAAGAGTGCAAAGACAAATAGCGTCTTCTGTTATTTACCAATTGTAGCAGAAAGCATAAAATTTATTGATTGGTTTAAAGAGGCAGCGGCTGGGGTAACCTGGTCGCTGTTTTTCCGTTACCCTATATCAGGTAATTGTACCTCTTTGGTAGATAGATAGCAGTCTATTTCAGGGCTTGCGTTCTCATAACCCCTATTTTTGCAATCCTCGCGATAGTGAGGATGAAACCCATGAACAAACTCCTACTCTGCACAGTCGTGTGGTGCTTTGCTGTATGCACCGCACTTTCCCAGCAATTGCCATTGCTGAGCCAGTTCCAGGAGAGCGCTGGAGTTTTGAACCCAGCAGCGATATCATCGCTTTACTTCCAGTATGAGCAGAATGCGCAGTTTACTGCAACGCATCACAGCCAATGGACGGGTATCGAAGGTAATCCTCGTACTTCCCAGTTGGTATGTGAGATTTTAATGGATGGCTTCGATCCCGTGGCTCCCATAGCAGGCGTTTACTTCATTAACGACCAGACAGGACCTACAGGGTTAACTGGTTTGTACGCAAAGTTTGGAGGCGTCCTCAGTGATGATCCATACGAATATGGCATCTCTGCAGCTTTTCAGTTTGGTATAAATCAATATCGTCTGCGCATTAGTGAGCTTGATCTGCGCGATCAGGAAACAATCTATGCGGCAGGAGATGATAATGTAATCCACCCAGATGCAGGCGTTGGCCTTTTTGCTTACAAACGTTTTGGCGAAAGCCTTGTATACGGAGGTGTAAGTGCACCGCAAATCCTCGGTCTCAACCTTAATTTTAGAGGAAACGATGGCTCAATCGAGACTCAACGATATCGTCACTACTATGCCCAGCTTGGCTTGCAATACGATCTTGGAAACTATAGCTTCATTGAACCTGTAGCTTGGTTAAAGTTCGTTCCAAATGTCCCCGTAAACGTGAGTGCTACCCTTAGGTATCAAACGCCAAGTGCCTTTTTCATTGGCCTTGGTGGCACCTCAGCCTCTTCTATCCATGGCGAAGCAGGTGTAATCCTAGGCGATCGTAAGGGTTTTGATCCGATGATGCGCATTGGGTACGGTTTTGACTACGGTTTTGCTACTTATGGCTCTTATGCTGGTCCAAGTCACGAAATACACCTCAGTTACTCATTTAATCGCTAGATGTCTATGATCAGAAGTCTTGTGAAATATGGGTTAACAGCCTGCTTAAGTCTTTTTGTCTTGGCGGTTGCCTTTGCGCAGCCTTCTTTCATGATAGAACCAGCACAACAGATCGTGAACCCAGGTGACCTGAATGTCTGTCTAGACATTGATGTCGATGATTTTACAGATATCTTATCGATTGAATTTGATTATATCTATGATCCAGCTGTAATGACTTACAGAGGGATCTCGGGTCCAGCTTTACCAGGGCTCAACACTAGCAATTTCACACTGATTGCACCAGGTCAACTTCGTATAAGTTGGACTGCTCCGAATGCTGGAGCTGGTGTAGGAGAGGATTTTCCTGATTTTCAGCCGATTGTAAGCATGTGCTTTGATATAGTTGGGCCTTATGGTTCTTCAACTTCCATTGCAATTGCTGACTCACCAACTCCAAGGATCACTCGTCAAAACAGTGGCAATAGAAACATTGGATTATTCAAAAGCGACGGGCTAGTCGCTGTAGGAGTCTTACCCCTTCATATCATCATTGATAACGGTGGTGCTGCTGAAGGAAGTAGTGTTTGTATTCCTGTTAGAGCAAATAACTTTACTGATATTGTAAGTTTTCAGTTCTCAGTGAATTGGGATCCTACGGTCCTTTCTTACACTGGTGCGACTAGCTTAAATCCCAATATTCCTGGTCTCAGGCCGGGCTCTATCTCAAGTTCTAACGCTGGAGAACTTGCAGTTCTCTATCCCTTCGCTCAAGGAACAAGTCCAGAGACACTTGCTGATAGCTCAATACTCTTTCAACTTTGTTTTGATATCGTAGGACTTTGTGATGAGAGTTCCATTGTTGAATTAACAAGTACTCCTGTACCTGTAGATGTTTATAATAGTCAGTCTGCACAGCCAATTGGCCTTACAAGCAATGATGGACAAATTGACGTCTTTAATTGTGGTGGCGGTCTAAGGCTAGTTGGTGATACGCGTACAGCTTCACCAGGAGATGTTGTCTGTATTCCATTTGAAGTTCAAGGATTTCAGAACATCAATGCGATGGATTTTGATATTGACTTCAATCCAAGCATTCTAACGTTTAATCAAGTCAATGTTGGCGCGGGAGCGCCGCCTTTATTTCGGACTACAAACTTTGATGTATCACAATCTGCAACGGGTACAATAACTTTAACTTGGTCAGGTCCAGGGAGTAGTGGGTATTCGCTTCCTAATGGTCATGAGCTTTTTGAGCTCTGTTTTACAGTCATTGGAGGCTTTAGCGTCAATGGAGTTATCACCCCAGATGGTTTAAATGGTTCGGTTACGCAATCAGGAGCAGAAATAGGCCTCAACCCTAGGCCTGGAACTGTGGTGATTCTCCCTTCAGATCCTCTATTTATCAATATCCCTGATGCTACTGATTTTTCAGGAACAGAAGTGTGTCTTGATATTACCGCAGACTTCTTTGATGATTTACAGACGGTTCGCTACACTACGATTTGGGAGTCGAGTGTGCTTCGATTTAATCGCGTCGAGAACTTTGGGCTTCCAAACATGAACGCAAGCAATTTCGTGCTTTCATCCCCAGGTAACCTCGAATTAAACTGGTGGGATTTTTCAGGAAGTACACGCGGGCCTAATGATGTCTTGTACACCTTGTGCTTCGACATTATTGGTCCATCGGCAAGTTGTTCTCCCCTTGAAATTGCGGATTTTCCGATGCCTATTTTTGTTGAGTCTGCTGCTAACAGAGGGTACAATATTGGACTTGATTATGACCCAGGTGAGGTGTGTGCTACAGACACACGCAGCTTTACTTTCGATGTAGGCACAGGTAACGTAATTGGAGCTGCTACAGAATGTATACCCGTTACGGTGACTGACTATGTAGATATTGAAAATTGGTCATTGAGCCTTGCGTGGAACCCTGCTCAATTCAATTTCCAATCAATTAATGGGCTTGTTCTTAGTCCAACAGCTAATATCAGTGAAGTAGCGGCTGGTAGATTAGGGATTACCTACGCACGAACAGGAGACACAACAATTGTAGATGGTGTCCAAATAATGGAAATCTGTTTTACTGCAGTAAATCCAGCTGCAAATGGTTGTTCACCGATTCTTGAAGAATTAAGACCAGAACCAAACTTTGCAATTGAAGCTGGACAAAATTTCACCGTAGTTGTTGACGGCGGTGAAATCTGTCAACAAGCTGGATTGACAGTAACCAACGTAGTGACACCAGCTTCCTGCTCAAACACGGCTGACGGGGCCATCGATCTTACTGTTGCAGGAGGATCGGGAGCTTATCGCTTCGATTGGTTAGGTTTAGCCTCTTCAAACGACGAAGATCAAAGCAACTTAGCTCCTGGTGTCTACACGGTCGTTGTTACAGATCGCAATGATGCGAATGTGAACGAATCTTTGATGATTACCGTCACCGCTACAAGTCAAGCGCCTTTCATTGATGCAGGTCGTGATACTTTAGTGGAATGTAGTGCACCTCCCGTGATAGTGCTAAATGCTATGGCGGACCCAGGGACCTACAACTGGCGAGTGTTGGTTTCAGGAACAACTATCGTTGATGGTCAAGGAACACTTAGTCCTTCAATTTTTGGAGCTGGTCCAATCGAACTTACAGTTACAAATGCTGGCGGCTGTATTTCGAAAGACACCATAGATATAACAAGACAAATTCCTCCTTCTATTTCTGTCATTCGTCAGGGTGACATTCCTTGTGATGGTGGGGACGTAACACTAGAAATTTCTGTTGATCCCGTTGGAGGTAATTACACCTATGCTTGGACAACTACCGACGGGAATATTTCAGGATCAGATACTACATCTCCCTTAGTAGAAATTGACGCTGAAGGTAATTATGTCATTCTGGTTGAGGATACAGACACTCGATGTACATCGCAAGCTTCAATTCCAGTATCAGAAGTTATTGGGACTGCTGTTTCAGATGCAGGTGATGATGACCAAATTACATGTTCAAATCCTCAAGTGACCATTGGAGGAACGAATACTACTGATAGTGGAGATTATGAACTCACTTGGTCGACTTCTAATGGTGTGCTTTCACCTCCGCTCAATGAAGCTACAGTGATTGCTACCGCTCCAGGTGACTACATCTTAACAGTAAGAGAAATAGCAACAGGTTGCGTCGTTACCGATACGGTAATTGTTACAGGAAACGGAGATCTCCCAGATGCTCAAGTCGATCAATCTTCTGATATCACTTGTGATGAGATAACTGCGGATTTGGTAGGTTCTGGAACGAATGGCCCTCAGTTCACTTATATCTGGTCTGCAGTAAGTGGGGCACTTCAGGGCGGTACAACTATCCGCGGCTTTAATGCAACGGCAATTCAACCAGGAACATACGAGTTTACTGTAACGGATACACTCACAGGATGCAGCCGAACTACTTCCACAACCGTAGGTGATAGTACAAGAGTTCCTAATACTCAACTCCCTTCTTCGCTCAGTATTGACTGTGGAAGTTCAGGAAATTCTTTGCTGGATCCTGCCTATGCGACGGACTCAATTGGATTTGATTTCAAATGGGTTGATGCTGCTTCTGATACGGTCTCTAGAACTGCTACTTTAACTAACTATTCGGCTGGAACCTATCTGCTTCTCATTGAAAATTCAATGACAGGTTGTAATACCTCTACATCGATTCAAATTTCAGAATCAGATGCTCCTGAAGCATTGCTGACTTCTACCGAGACTACTCTTATTTGTGGAAGGGATTCTGTAGCGATGGACTTCACCACTTCTAACATTCCCGCGAATGCTGTCATAAGTTGGTTAGGTGCAACACCTCAAGTTGGTGGAACAACAGCGTATGCAGTTGCTGCTGGCAATTATCAATTAATTATCACAACTGACAATGGGGCTTGTGCTGATACAAGTGCTGTAATTGTAATTAATGATAGCCGGACGGTTCTTTCAGTGAATGCAGGTACAGATTTAGAAATTGATTGCCAAAGCACAAACGTTGATGCTGTGCCAACTCCACCGACAGATCCGTCTTGGAGTATCAACTGGAATTCTCCTACAGGAGGATCAATTAGTGCTCCAACAACACTTGCTGGTGGTTTTGGCGAAAGCGGAACTTATGTGCTAACTTTTAGAGATCCCGTTTCTAACTGTACTGGTAGGGATACGCTCCTTGTGACTGAAATTGGAGGGGACAACCTTAGTGTCGATTTAGCGGTAAGTGGCGAGCTTCCTTGCACTCCTGACAGCGTAAGAATAGATGCAACACCTACCAGTCCGGATAACTCTCAGGTTACTTATGTGTGGCGTCGCTTAGGTGATGCAGCGTTTGTAGACGACCAGACAATCTTTGCAACTGATCTAGGCTTTTACGAAGTCGAAATGACGTTTGGCCCAACTGGTTGTACTGCAATGGATACGATCGAAGTCGTGGGCGCAGTTTCATCAGACCTCGAAGTGACGGCCGGTTTAGATCAGACTATTCCATGTAGTGGTGGAAATATTGATCTCACTGCATCAGCGGTTCGTTCACCTGACAATCAAGTTTCTTTTAGTTGGACCGTATTGAGTGGAAGCGAACCTCAACCTGCTTCTGTGGCCATGATCACAGTGACTAATCCAGGTACTTATGAGGTAACAATGACCTATGATCCAACCGGATGTACAGTAACGGATACGGTTATTGTTGAATCCGCGAGTTCAAATGACCTAGAAGTAACAGCTGGTTTAGATCAAACTATTCCATGTAGTGGAGGTAATATCGACTTGACTGCATCGGTGGTTCGTTCACCTGACAATCAAGTTTCTTTTAATTGGACCGTATTGAGTGGAAGCGAACCTCAACCTGCTTCTGCGGCCATGATCACTGTGACTAATCCAGGGACCTATGAGGTAACAATGACCTATGATCCAACTGGATGCACAGTAACGGATACAGTTGTAGTTGCTTCTGCGAATTCAGATAACCTTGAAGTAGACGCTGGCCTAGATCAGACCTTGTCTTGTGGAGGCGGAAATATTGATCTTTCAGCTTCCAATGTTCAATCGCCAGACAATCAAGTATCCTTTTACTGGACAGTTTTAAGTGGAAATGAACCTGCGCTCGATTCGGCTGCAATGGTATCAGTTTCTAATGCGGGGATCTATGAAGTGACAATGGTGTATACGCCAAGTGGATGTAGTGTCACCGATACGGTAGAGGTCCTTTCTGCTGCAGAATTCTCACTCACTGCTGATGCAATGCAAACCTTTGCTTGTGATGCTACTTCGGGGCCTTTGACGGTTGTAGTTGATAATGTTTCTGGTAGCTCATTAGATTTTATGTGGCGTGCAGAAACTGGTATGCTAACCACACCTGCAAATCAACTTATGGCTGAGGGTACAGCAGGTATCTACTGGTTTGTTGCCTCAGACCCTTCGAGCAATTGTACGGATTCTGTAAGAGTTGAATTGAGTTCTTCTAGCCAAGGACTTGAAGAGGCTTCAGTTACTTATGAGGAAGTTTCGTGTGGTGAGATCGTTCAGTTAGATGGAAATCTACCAACAGGTACCACAGGATCGTATACTGCTATTTCAGATCTGGGAGGTGCTACGATTGATGTTTCTACCGATGGAGATGCTGAAATCTATAACCTAAATGCAGGTGATTACACGATTACGTATTCGCTTTCAAATACTGCGTGTGGAACATACAGTATTGACACCTTGGTGATGACGGTGCTCGGTCCAGAAACCGTGAAAGCGGAAGATGAATTGGTTGTATTTATTGGTTCAATTCGAGATACTTCGCTAGACTTAAGTCTCAATGATGTAGTAGGAGGAGAGGCTTCTTATACATTACTAAGTAATACTTCATTCGCAACCTTATCTGAATCAGGCCAACTCTCGGTTAATGCCTTGCCAGATAGTGCAGAAGTATCTTTTGAATATGAAGTCTGCAACCTTGAATGCCCAGGGAATTGCGCTACAGCAACGGCGATACTCCAAAGAATTATCGTTCAGACACCAAATGATATTGATATTCCGAATGCGATCACACCAAATGGTGATGGTCTCAATGATGCATTTGTAATTGATGAATTATTGCTGAATCCACAAGATTACCCAGACGCTCGCTTGATTGTCTTTAATCGTTGGGGCGATGTTTTACTTACTTCGCAACCGTATACAAACAATTGGAAAGGCACAAATAATCAAGGTGAAGATCTCCCTGAAGGAACATACTATTACGTACTTGAACTCGATTTAAATTCTGGTAACATTGCCAAAGGTCACGTTACTATATTACGTCCTTAAAGAAATTGTTAGTTCGGAGATAAATACGTTTTAGCTTTCGCCAAAACAAAAAATGCCCTAGCGATGATTAAATCACTAGGGCATTTAAGTTTTAGCAGGAGCTAGAATAAGGCTAGTTCAAGAATTCGTATACGCCTGCAATACCTTGTCCACCTCCTACGCAAGCAGTAACCATTCCGTACTTCTTTTTACGTCGGCGCAACTCACTAAAGAGTTGAGTACTAAGTTTGGCTCCAGTACATCCTAGAGGGTGTCCTAATGCGATCGCTCCACCATTTACATTGACCTTAGCTGGATCTAGACCCATTTCTTTTATCACTGCTAGTGATTGAGTTGCAAAGGCTTCATTGAGCTCTGTGAGGTCGATGTCACCAATAGAGAGGCCCGCTTGCTTGAGTGCTTTTGGAATCGCTGCACAAGGACCAATGCCCATGTAAAGTGGTTCAACTCCTGCCACTGCGCAGCCCATGAGACGTGCAATAGGTTGGAGCATGAGTTCTTTCATGACACGTTCGCTAACGATGAGCACAAATGCTGCACCATCAGATGTCTGTGAGCTATTTCCGGCAGTAACGATGCCTTTGTTCTGAAAAGCAGCTCTCAAACGACCAAGCCCTTCCATACTAGTGCCACGACGCAGACCTTCGTCAACCTTCATGACATTTGAAGTTTCAACTCGTTTGTCGTCTTTGACGAAAACATGAGGAACAGTAATTGGAACAATTTCCTCTTCGAAGAGACCAGCGTCAATGGCTTTTGCGGCACGTTCGTGAGATTGAACGGCAAATGCATCGGCTTCCTCACGAGTAACCTCCCACTTTCTACCTACGGCTTCAGCAGTTAGTCCCATACTTACTACGTAGTCGGGAGTATCCTTTGCGACATTATAACTCGGTGCAAGTTTATACCCGGTCATCGGGATCATTGACATGCTCTCCGTTCCACCAGCGATATAAATTTCGCCCATACCTGCATTAATCTTTGCGGCCGCTATGCTGATTGTTTCGAGACCAGAAGCGCAGTAGCGATTAACGGTTTGTCCTGGAACTTCCTTGCCAAGTGCCCGCAAAGCGATTTGGCGACCAATCTGCAAACCTTGCTCACCTTCTGGGTTTGCGCAGCCTACGATTACATCGTCGATTAAATCAGTATTGAGGTTAGGCACTTGAGCAACCAAGTGCTTGATGACATCTACGGCGAGGTCATCAGATCTGTAATTTTTGAAAGCTCCGCGTCCAGCTTTACCAACTGCGCTACGGTATGCTTTTACAATATATGCGTCCATGTTGAATTCAATTTTTGAATCCTGAATGTTGAACCTAGAATGGAATCATTCTCTGGGTTCATAATTCAGCGTTATTAGTTGCGGAGTGGCTTGTTAGTTTGAAGCATGTGTTGAATACGCTCCATAGTTTTCTGCTCTCCGCAGAGACTTAGGAAGGCTTCGCGTTCGAGGTCAACGAGATAACGCTCGCTTACTTGTTGCGTACCGGTTAGATCACCACCACAGAGAACTCGAGCGACTTGGTGAGCAATTTTAACATCGTGGTCACTAGCGTATCCACCAAGCTTAAGCTCATTAGCAGCTGCGTAGAGTGCAGCCATTCCTCCTCGTCCTAGTACGGTGACGTCCTTCCTTTCAATAGGCTGTACATAACCTACAGCAAGTTCTAGCACCCGCTGTTTTGCAACACCAATATTGCGCTGGGTATTGAACACCACTTCGTCCTTGTTATCTAGTAGGTAGCCTTGCTTAAATGCTTGTGGTGCTGAAGTAGCCACAGAAGCCATTGCAATGGTCTTAAACTTCTCGATGAGCGTAGGAATCTGGACATCTCCAGGGAAGAATTCATCACTAGCTCGTAATGCCATTTCTTTTGTACCCGCTCCACCTGGAATGAGACCTACACCTACTTCGACAAGTCCGATATAACTTTCTGCTGCACAAACGGCGGCATCACAGTGCATGATCGTTTCGCAACCTCCACCAAAGGTATAGCCTTGGGTTGCAGCAACCACTGGTATTGCGGAAAAGCGGCAACGCATGGTCGTATCCTGGAAATATCGTACGGCTTGATTGAGTTCGTCCCATTCTTGCTGGAATGCGAACATTCCAATCATCATCAAGTTAGCTCCTACTGTGAAGTTGGCAGCATTATTTCCAATGACAAGACCTTTCCAATTCCCTTCTTCGGCGAGAGTAATTGCATCATTGATTCCCTTTAAAACACCTTCCCCTATTGAGTTTGCTTTTGAGGTAAACTCAAGACATAAAACTCCGTCTCCGATATCATGAAGAACAGTTTCAGAGTTCTTTTGAACGGGTGTTTGAGCGCGATAATTGTCGAGAATGATAAACTGTTCAGTCCCTGGAACAACGTCGTAACTCTTGGTTTCTCGATTGTAGTAAAGTCGCTTACCACCTTCGCTTTTGTAGAACGATTCATTGCCTGTAGCGAGCATATCGGTTATCCAATTCGCTACAGTCAATCCTTCTGCTTTGATAGCATCGATCCCGGCTTGAACGCCGACGGCATCCCAATACTGGAATGGTCCGATTTCCCAGGCGAATCCAGCACGAACGGCATCATCAACACTATAAAGTTGATCAGCTATTTCTGGGACGCGGTTTGAGGCATAGGAAAACAAACCAGCCATGCTTCGCTTTATCAGCTGACCACCAAGGTCTTCCGCGTTAAAAAGAGATTTGACACGCTTCTGCAGATTATCAATTTGCTTAGCTGCGCCAAGGCTCGCAAGTTGTAGACGTTGAGTCGGACCGTAAGTGTGTTCCTTGAGGTCAAGCTCGTGAACGATAGATCGCCCAGTTTTTGGGTCTTTCTCTTTCGTTTTCTTGTAGAATCCTTGTCCTGACTTGTTGCCGTAGAATTCATTGTCGAGCAAAAACTGCATATAAGCAGGCACCTTGAATGTCGGTGCTTGCTCATCATTTGGAGCATTGGCGACGATGCCTTGCATCACTTTTGTTGCCGTGTCGTGACCTACTAAATCACCAAGGCGAAAGGTTCCCGTCTTTGGTCGTCCTATAGCCGGACCAGTAAGCTTATCTACAGTGTTTATTGGCAAACCGAGTTCTTCGGTAAGCGAGTAAATCTTCGCCATAGCGTAAACACCAATCCGGTTGGCGACAAACGCTGGGGTGTCCTTTGCAAGCACAGTTTGCTTTCCCAGGTTTAGGTCTCCAAAATGCATGAAGAAGTCCAAAACAGACGGATCCGTATCAGGACCTGGGATTACTTCAAATAGCCGCATGTAGCGGGCTGGATTGAAGAAGTGTGTTCCACAGAAATGCTTCCGGAAGTCCTCAGATCGTCCTTCTGACATCTGGGCAATCGGGATGCCAGATGTATTTGAAGTTATGAGCGTTCCTGGGGCTCGATGCTTTTCTACTTTTTCGAAAAGACCTTGCTTGATGTCAAGTCTTTCAACCACCACTTCAATGACCCAGTCGCAATCTGCGATCTTTTCGAGGTCGTCCTCAAAGTTTCCGATCGAAATTCGTTTGGCGAAGGCAGTATCGTAAAAGGGAGCTGGTTTTCCTTTTAGAGCAGCTTTCAAGTTGCTAGCGGCATACTTGTTTCTAGCGGCAGGAACAGCTTGTTCTTCAGGCTTGAGATCTCGTGGAACGATGTCTAGTAACAGGACCTCGAGTCCTACATTGGCAAGGTGACATGCAATGCCTGTGCCCATGAGTCCTGAACCAAGGACTGCGCACTTTCTTATGTGTCTGCTCATTTAGTGGAGTTAATTCTAAGACGAATAAACGAAATTCGAGCCGATCTAGCGAAAATTCGCTCAAGAAGATTTTTTGAGCGTAAATAGGGTAGAGGAGGCCACTAATACCAACGTGGCGAAGTCTCTTTCGGTTTCGTGCACAAAAAAGCCCTTCCAAGATCGAATCTCAGAAGGGCATCAAGTAACTGTGTGTTTCTCGGTGGGTTAATCTAAAACTTTAAAAGTCTTTAAGATTGGTTTCTCATTTTCACCGGTGTGAATGACAACTTCATAATTTCCAGGTAATACCTCAACATCTTTTGGAAAGTGGCTGAGGGTATAGCTTTTTCCTTCGACAATATTGTCTGAAGAAGTGGTTTCGTATACTGTACCAAGGAAAGTGCTGAAGTAATCGTTCGTTGGTAGATAATACCAAGTAAATCGCATTTGAGTTCCCGGTGTCACATTTTTAGATACGACGCTGATGTAAATGTCTTTAGAAGTTTTCTGGAATATTGGATTGTCTATTGGGCAGCTATTCTTTTCAACCTCTGCGCTACACATGCGAATTTCGTCGATTGAGTAGGTAGAGTTTGATGAAAAACTAAGGGCTACGAATAGGAGGGGCATTAATCCAATGCCGAAGATGTTGAGATAGGACTTTTTCATGAGTTTGGGATTTAAAGCTGTGGGGGGCAGCTATTGATTTAGACGTAAATAGGTATGAAAGTCACTCATTTTTAACGTTTGAGACTAGAGATCTGAGCAGATTTAGCGTATAAAAGCGAGAATTTTTTATGAAAAAAGAATTTTAGAGCAAGAATGTCTACTTAAGTATACCCTAAAGTAGTTGATTTTGAGGACTTTACCAAATTGGCATGCATTAGTTATAACCAATCTTTAATAGAAGTTTGTAATGCGGCTGAGGTTTACGACGTTTGTTGCACATAGAAAAAGTTCAAAACATGCTTGAAACACTTTTGCTCCTTCAAGATTCTGACATCGAGCGCGATACTGCCTCACAGTCATTGTTAGACATAATCGTTCAAGGAGGTCCTTTAGCGATTGCTATTGTGGCTATTTTAATGGTGCTTTCAGTGATCGCACTCTACATTTTTATCGAACGTTACCTCACGATCAAACGTGCAGGACAGACAGACGATAACTTTATCAGTAACATTAGAGCCAGCGTTCAGACGGGAAATATCCCTGGAGCGCTTGCACTTTGTCGTAACAACGAAAGCCCACAAGCGCGTATGGTCGAAAAAGGACTCATGCGAATTGGTAAGCCATTACGCGATATTGATGCGGCTATCGAAAACGTAGGAAATCTTGAGGTCTTCAAGCTCGAAAAGAACTTGTCGACGTTAGCGAGTATCGCTGGTGCTGCACCGATGATTGGATTTTTTGGTACAGTGACTGGGATGATCTTTGCTTTCTATGAAATGGCAACAGCTGAAAATGTAACTCCTGACGTTCTCGCTGGTGGTATTTATCAAGCTTTGTTGACGACAGCTCTTGGATTAGCCATCGGAATCTTCGCCTTCGTTGCTTACAACTTACTTGTTGCTAGTGTAGAGAAGGCAGTGTTCAATATGGAGAGGACCACCATGGAGTTTATGGATCTGCTTCAGGAGCCTGCATAATTGCAATGATGCTGTCCAAACAGGACACAGCTTTCGCTAAAACCAGCTACAGAAACACACGCACATGGGGCTTAAAAATCGATCAAAAGTTAGCGCAGAATTTTCGATGTCATCTTTGACTGACATTATTTTTCTGTTGCTCATCTTTTTCATGCTGACAAGTAGTCTTGTGAAGATTGACCCCTTCGATCTTCCTGTCAGTGATTCTAAGACTGTAGCTCCAGTTAGTGTTGTCGTGAGTATTAATAAGGCTGGGACCTGGAAACTAAATGGTGAAACGATCAAGAAAGCAGCCCTTCCTGCTGGCTTGAAAATCAAGATTCGAGAAGCGAAAAACAAAGAAGATGTTACGCTTACCATCGTCGCAGAAACGGGCGTTCCTTTCACAAAAGTGGAAGAGGTGATGAAACTTGCAGCTGAGAATCGAATCAAGGCAATGATTGCTACACAGCCTTCTAGCTAACTCACCTTTTGTTTTGGCGTAAGCCGACGGCCCTCGAATAAATGGTGCTGAAACATAGATAATTGTAACCCATGGGACTCAAAAAACGAAGCAAGGTGACGGCACTTTTCAATATGTCTAGCCTTACTGATATCATTTTTCTGCTTCTGATCTTTTTCATGTTGACCAGTTCGCTGGTAGCTCCAAATGCCCTCAACCTCAAGTTACCAGGTCAATCCAACGCAAATACGCCTCCGAGCGATAAAAATATCGACGCGGTAATTGTATACAACGATTGCTCTTTCACTTTTAATGGCGAAAAGAAAACGGCAGGCTCACTAGAGACGACCCTTCGACAAAAAGCACGTGCCGAACGGAACTACACAGTTACCATCGCGTATCGTACGAAGACCCCAACGGAATGCGTTGTTACAGCGATGGACATCTCCCGCCGACTAAGTATCAATGGCATATTAGTGTCTCCCAAAGCACGTTAATCTGGCCATGATATACATGGAACGGCTGTTGTAAACGTTAAACACATCATGGAATACATAATCCCACAGTTTGAGGAACGATACAAGAAGCGCAGTGCAGCGATCTCGCTAACGATCTGGTTGATACTTCTCATTCTTTTGCTCCTCCCGTTGTTCCATTATCCAACACCACCTCCTGGTCAAGAAGGAATAACCGTCAATCTCGGAATGATCGACGTAGGTCAAGGCGATGAAAATGCCGCAGCCGCTGCAGCTCCAATAGCTGAAGTTTCAGAAGCTCCGGCTGCTGTTGAAGAAGAAGTAATTCCGGAACCAGAACCTGAGCCGGAAATCGTAGAAGCAGTTACGCCAACGCCAACACCTGAGCCAGAAATTGAGCCTGTTCCCGAACCAGTTGCACAACCTGATCCTGAAATACTGCGTCAAGAGCAAGCCGCTATTGCTCTACGTAAACGAGCAGAAGCCAAAGCCAAAGCAGATCAACAACTAGCAATAACGCAAGCCAGAGAAGAGGCTCAGCGTAAAGCTGCTGCCGATGCTAAAAAGCAAGCACAAGAAGAAGCTAAACGGAAAGCTGCCGCGGAGGCAAAACGGGTGGCAGATGCGAAAGCCGCCGCCGCTGCGAAAGCTGCCGCTGATGCCGCGAAGGCAAAAGCAATCCGTGATGGAATGTCTGGCCTTTTCAACGGAGGAGAAGGATCGGGAGGTGGAAAAGGAAATACTGGAACATCAGGTAATCAAGGCGATCCAAACGGTGATCCTAATGCGGACAGACTCACTGGACTTAGTTCTGGAGGTACTGGAAATGTAGGCGGTGGACTCGCAGGACGAGGAGTACTTTCAAGCCCTAAATTGAGCGATAATTCGCAGCGCAAGGGTAGAGTAGTCGTGAAAGTTTGTGTCGGTTCTGATGGTCGTGTTACTTCAGCAAAATACACTCAGCTAGGATCGAGTACGACCGATCCTGTGTTGACTAGACTAGCAGTTGAAAACGCGAAGAACTATCGCTTCAGTAGCAGTTCTGCCTCAAGTCAGTGCGGGAATATTACCTATGATTTTGTGGTGAAGTAGTAGTTGTCTCGACCGTAGCACGGCATATGATCTTACGCTTTAGCGATTTTGAGGACTGAGCGTGCAAAGCGGAGAAATCTGTAGATAAATACAATTACCTTCAATTTATACCGCCGCGATAAATCGCAAGCTACGTCCGTGCCCCGTGCAAACACGTGGGTCTTAGCTCTGCTCGACAATCGCTTGCTACGCGGCTCACCTTCGAGACGCCCTAACAACTGCGCTGGCTGTAGCCTTGCATCGTAGCCGCGTAGCGTGCGTCGCTCGGAGGTAGTATGCGGATTTTCGCGACGGTATTCAACGTTCCACGTCTCAAATAAAAGCTAGCTTCAACCCTGTGAAACGCAGCTACTCCAAAACAGTCGATTTCCTGTTCTCAATTCTCCCGATGTACCAACGCACGGGACAGTTTGCTGGCAAAATCGACTTGTCAAAGACGCTTCGACTTTTAGAAGCTCTAGGGAATCCGCATCAACGATTGCGTGTCGTCCATGTGGCTGGAACCAACGGAAAGGGTAGTGTTAGCCACGCGCTTGCATCAATGCTCACGGCCTCAGGAAAACGTACTGCCTTGTACACTAGCCCGCATTATGTCGATTATCGTGAACGAATTCGTATCGATGGTGAGAAGGTCTCAGAGCAATATGTCATTGACTTTGTAGCTCAATATGAAGCATTGATTAAGGAGATTGATGCCTCTTTTTTTGAGTTTACAGTTGCGATGGCCTTCGCCTATTTTGCTGAGCAAGAAGTTGACTTTGCCGTCATTGAAGTTGGCATGGGTGGAAGGCTCGATAGCACAAATGTTGTCAATCCATTGCTAAGCGTAATCACTAATATTGGCTTTGATCATACGGAGGTGCTAGGTGACACCCTGCCCAAGATTGCTGCCGAAAAAGCTGGAATTATCAAAGCGAATCGTCCGGTAATGATCGGTGAATATCAGCGTGAAACCTGGTCCGTGTTCCGGAAGAAAGCCTTTCAAGAAAACGCTCCAATCTATCTCGCTGAAGATGTGATTGACCTCAAGCAAAGTGCAAGCACTACGCTCGTTTTCGATATAGATCACCCTTTTAGTCTAAGTACTCGTAAGTTGGATCTGCGCGGTCCGTTTGGGTTGCTAAACCTTCGTACTGCGCTTGCCGCATATCAGGTTTTGGCGAAAGCCGAACGAGGTAATGCAAATCAGCCAACAACCTCAGCTACTGCTCTTTTGTCTAAGCTCTCAATGGTTGCAAGTGCGCTCACAAAAATGTCAAAGCTCTCGGGTTATCGGGGGCGCTTTTTTACGCTTTCGCAAAACCCAACCGTTTTAGCTGACGCAGGTCATAACGCTGATGCCTGGAAGGTTATCGGACCTGAAATTGCTAATCAGACGAAGGGGGCGCTTCATGTTGTTTGTGGCTTTGTTAGCGGCAAAAGTCCTCTTCCTTTCTTTGCTGCGTTTCCGCAAAACACAAGTTTTTATCTTGGTGACATGTCTATTCCAAGGAATCGTCCAGTTGCCGAAACGTTGAGCTTACTTGAGTCGGCTTACCAGCCGTCAACATTTGATTCTATAGCAGCTGCATTTGAAGCGGCAAGAGCAGCAGCAAAAGCTGATGACCTCCTCTTTGTAGGTGGAAGTACGTTTGTCGTTGGTGAACTCTTTGATCACCTTAACTTGGGCTAATGCTACGCACCTTTCTTGAGCACGTATTTCAAAGTATTCAGCGCTATTGGCAGCTTTATCTGCTCCTTGTAGTCAGCTTGTTCTTTCTGATGCGCCTGCACTGGTCATTTCGGGTTCTAGCTGCAACAGTCTTCGTTTTTGCTGCACTTGTGGCGATACTTGGTGCTATTGTGGCAGTGATCGATTCAATATCAGGTAGCAATGCTGAACCTGCATTTTTGCACAACATCACCGAGCGTGCAGACATGACGCGAGTTCGCATTGCAGATTTACGAACTGAAGCACGAGAAATTGAAGCGAAAATTGAGGAGTTAACCCATCTCTCAGGGCGCGAAGAGATTCCCTCAGGAGGCCAGCTAGGCAAGAGAATCACGTTGTTGCACGGCTACAGAGAGGAATTGTCATTACGCCAGGCGAAGATCGATTTCTATACCCGAAGCCTAGAAACGTTGAACAATTTAGACTACAAATGGCGACAAGAGCAACGGCTCAATGAGCTTCAGTCGGGCTTAGAAAAGCTTCGTACCCCATCGAGTAGAGAAGAGCAAGCTCAAATACGTGCACTTAAAAAAGACCTTGCACGAGAGCAAGATTTACTCAAGTCGTACAAACAGCTGAGTAAGCGGCTCGACAAATCTGAGAGTTTGGAAAATGCTCAATCGTTGCGAAAAGAGCTCGAACGCCTTTTGAACTAGTTTTCTGCGCTATCTGCTTCACCATTCGCATACTTCAATTCTTGAAGCATTTTGTCGGGAGCCTTGTAGCCAGCACTAATCATTATGCGCTCCATGTCTCCATTGAAGTAGACTACACTCGGATATGAAAGACGATTGTCGAGTAAAGAGGCAGCAAGTGCATGTACACCACGCTTTCCGTTTTGCTTGTAAGAGAAAGTATTGCCGTCGTAAACGATATCCTCACGTTGTTCGGCATTAAACTTCACTGCGTAGTAATTCTTAGCGATGTAAGCTTCTACTTTAGGGTCTTTAAAGGTAGTTGCGTCCATACGCTTGCACCACCCACACCAGTCAGTGTAAACGTCTACTACGAGTTTTTTAGGGTTAGCCTTATTCGCAGCTACTGCTTCTTCCCAAGTCATCCAATTAATTTCTTCAGCTTCAGAAGAGAGAACTGTTGACGTTTCAGCCTGTGCAGGAGCATCCAAAATGGTGCTCATCATGCCTGCCTGCGTTGCTCCAGTTGATGCCATGGGTGTGTTGACTTGCCAATAGCAAAGCCCGAATCCAATAAGTGCGACAAGTCCGAAAATGACGGTTCTGTTGTTCATAATGCGAGATTTCACTCTACAATATGCAGTATTTTAAGCAAATAAGCTTAACGGCAGCGTAGAAATTGACGAACAGTGGAGTTAACATCGCGTTATGCAATGAAGGAGTGCGTCCTGGTGTTACATTCGCGAACTCAAAAAAAACAGCCAGCCATGAAGCTAGCATTTCTCTTAGTTGCGGCACTTTCGCCGCTTATCTCTTTTGCCCAAATGGATTCACTATCCCACTCTCTAGGAATTGTACTCGCCAAGAACGTACAACAGCAAGGTCTCCCAGTTACAGACCTTGATGCTTTTAATGCAGGTTTCAAGCATGCTATGACCACTGATGTATCTCCAGCAGAGGTTCAAAAAGCTCAAATGGCGATCCAAGCGCATATGGAGCAAGCTCAAGCACAAAAGAGCGTAGCTGCAAAGAGCGAAGGCATAGCCTTCCTCAAGACCAACGGTGCTCGCCCAGAAGTAACGACTACTGCAAGTGGACTTCAGTATGAAGTTCTGCAAGAAGGAGAAGGAGCGAATCCAACTGCAACCGATAAAGTAACCGTACACTATACCGGAAAGAATCTCGACGGTAGCGTATTTGATTCAAGTGTTGAGCGTGGACAGCCAGCTACATTCCCGCTTAACGGGGTGATCGCAGGTTGGACTGAAGGTGTTCAACTCATGAAGCCAGGTGCAAAGTATCGTTTCTACATTCCAAGTGAACTCGCCTATGGCGATCGTGGAGCTGGTGCTGACATCGCTCCAGGTGCAACACTCATGTTCGACGTCGAATTGATTTCTATCAATTAATCGAACGACAAATTTTCATATTTAAGAATTGGGATGCGGGACTTAGGTTGCGCATCCCATTTTTCATTTAGTCTCTATATCCAGCAAGATTACTGGTCCGCAGGTAGTATGGGCCTACTTGAGAATACTCCTACAAGGAGTACTTTTCTCTTACGGATTTTTCTATGCTAGGAAAGATTCTTCCCGCGAACCAGTGGTTCGGCAGGACAAATATTATGTCCCACATTTCAAATCTCACATCCGACTATGAGAATCGACATCATCACCGTTCAGCCTCAGCTTCTTGAAGGTCCCTTTTCGCATTCGATTATGAAGCGTGCACAGGACAAAGGCTTGCTCGAAGTGCATGTACACGATCTCCGACCTTATGGAACAGGTAAGTACAAGCAGATAGACGATTATGCCTTTGGCGGTGGAGCTGGTATGGTAATGCAGATGGAGCCTTTAGTCACCTTGACTGAAGAGCTACAAGCGGAACGTACTTATGATGAGATTATCTACCTCACTCCAGATGGTGAGCAGCTTGCTCAGTCTCGTTGTAATGGTCTCAGCTTACGCCAAAACCTATTAATGGTTTGTGGTCACTACAAAGGTATCGACCAACGATACAGGGATCATTTCGTCACCTTAGAGATCAGCATTGGAGATTACGTGCTCAGTGGAGGCGAATTGGCTGCGGCTGTACTTGTAGACAGCTTAGGAAGACTTTTGCCTGGCGTGCTCGGCGATGAGACTAGCGCACTTACGGACAGCTTTCAAGATGGCTTGCTCGCACCTCCAGTCTATACTCGACCAAAGTCCTATCGCGGATGGGAAGTACCTGACATCCTGCTCAGTGGCCACGAGGCAAAGATTGAACAGTGGCGCTACGATCAAGCAATGGAACGGACCAAGACCCGCAGGCCTGACCTACTAGAGGATTAGAAATCTCTTCGAGATTTTGCGCAGGGAACTAGGAAGGTGAAATCTTCGACATCGTCATTTTCATAAGCTTCTTCGCTTCGGGACTAGGTGCACGTAACCAAACGTACGCTCCGAGAAGAACAGTGAGCAAGCCACCTCTCCAAAGAATGTCAATCCACCAGATGTCAAGCAGAGGCAAATTGTAGACGAGGACCGTACAGAGAAGAATAATGAAAGCGATCTCGTAGGTGGTTTTGCCGAAAGGCCAAATCTTAAACGTAAAGCCAGCAAAGAGAACCTTAGCGAGGTTATATAAAGTCAAGGATAACAAAGTGGCTAAGCCTGCACCTTCGATGCCGTATTTCGGTACTAGCCAAATATTAAGTAGTATACCAACGACCGCGAGAATGAGAATGGCGATAAGATTAAATTTATATTTTTTCGAATAGGTGATGACGTGTTCATTCACAGAGGTTGAAGCGTCAATCCACCTTGCTATTCCAAGAAATACAAATGCTACAAAGGCCCCAGAAAGAACTTCAGGTTTGGCGGCGATTTGAGCGACACTCGCAAAGCAAACGATAATCCCGCCAAGCAAGTAGCCACTAATTAGGACCATGTTGTCGCATGATCGGCGATAAAGATTCCTGATGGTGTCCTTGTCATTTTTTGCCCACGCCTCACTGATTTGCGGACCAACGACACTAGCAAGGTTAGTATACGGTTTTGCTATAACTTCAGACATGAACAGAGCTATCGCATACTGGCCTGCTGCGGCTAAATCCAAGTAGGCAGCGACCATTAGTACGTCTATGCGAAACGCTAGCGTTCTACCTAGCATACCTGCAATCCCATAGCTCCCAAAAGAAGCCATTCCCTTCCACTTACTGGTTACTCCTTTCGTAGGTTTTCCAATTTTTAATTCCCCTAATGCGTACAAGTAGTACCCCATCGCTATCGCAACAAATGAGTAATGAATCAGCGTTCCTAGTACAACCCATTTTAAACTGATGAGCTTAAATAGATAAAGAGCTAAAAGACTTGGAAGGGTTAGCTTAAAGAGGAATTGTTCTAGTAATGTTGGGATAACTATTCTCCTGAAATTACTGATATATTGAGCCATCACTTTTGTGAAGACCATCGCGATAACAAGGACGGGGAGAACCGCGAAATACTCTTTATATTCAATCGGTGTTTTCTTAGAAAACCAAGTCCATAGCCAATCCTGAATCAGAGGAGAGGCAACCAAATACAGTATGCAACCTCCTGAAGCTATGAGTAACAGTAAGCCTAAGAAGCCTCGCTTATCTTGCTCTTGATGCGAAAATTCTGGATAGTATCTCACGGCGAGTGAATAGCTTCCAAGCATCGCAAAAGGTAATATCGTTCCTGCCGCTGCTATCAAGGTCTGAATGAGACCGTATTCCGTATCGAGTTGAGTGTACAGAAATAAGTTCGCCACCACGCCTACCACTACGCCCACATACTGGACGGCGGTACTTTTTAAGCCTTGGCGAATAACAACTCCCATGTACTGTTAAGGTGCAATAAAATGTGAACCCGTTCTACGCACCTCTTTACGTACAGCGGCGCGCTTATGATGCTGTACAACAACTGTCCAAACCATTTTAAGTGCAGCTGGAACAACCGCTATATATCCAGCCCCAAGGGCAGTCTTTAGGTTACCTAACCACCAGCTGCTGGCCTTTAGTATTCTGCTTAGGGCTGTTCCGTTAGGATTGGCCAATCTTTGGTGCAAGCCGATTTTGAAAGCATTCACTTGCCGTTGAGGAGCATGTTTCCAACCTTCAGGCCTTGTACCTCGGTCGTGTACAATCGTATAACTCGGAGCTACCACCAACTGCAAGTTGTGATAGCGTAAACGTTCGGCGTAATCTCGATCTTCTCCGTAATGGTAAAAGAGGGGGCTGAAGCCTCCAATTTTCTCCAGTGTTCTGCGTGGAATGATCCAAGCTGCAGCATTTGTGAAAGGAACCGCTACAGACTTTCCAGAATCGGTTAAAGCCTGATATGTGGTACCCGCTTGTTTTAGATAGCGTGCAAAAAGTGAGTCTGGGGTGTGCTCGTCTGCCTGCACATGAAGCGGACTCACGATCCCCCAACTAGGGTTTTCAACAAGTGCCTTTGTGATTGTTTGAATTGAACCTTCGACTGGCCAAGCATCATGATTTAGCAGAAAGCAAAAGTCCGCACCAGCAGCTAAAGCCATGCGAATGCCGAGGTTGTTACCTGCGCCAAATCCAAGGTTTTCTTCGCTTCTAACCAAAGAAACCTCAGGCCACTTTTGAGCAATGATGTCAGGCGTGCCATCGCTCGACTTGTTATCGATCACGATGGTATTCTGAAGAAGACCTTGGGCCTTCAGTGTGTCGAAGACTTGGTCGAGCCACTTTGTACTGTTGTACGTGACGAGTATGGTGCAGACCTTATGCAAGCTTGCTGATCGCTTCTTTTAGATAGTTTTTGTCCTTCAGGTTGAGTAGCTTTTCTTGCTGAGGAGCGAAGGCATCGTACTCCATTGAAGCGATGTCTGACTTACTCAATGAAAGCGGCATTTCCATCTGGCCAGGCTGGATGCAACCAACACCGTGATCTGTGTCGAAAACGAAAATGTGCCGGTCTTTCATTGTACTACGAAGTTCAACAATGGCCTTGTACACATCTCCCGTCCATGCTCCTGATTCCCAGCCTTCGTAGCGTTCTCTAGCATCAGCTGGAGACATGGCATAGACCGCCGCGGCAGCGTCATCTGGCTTGCAATCGTGGAGCAGAATTACCCCCTTCGGA
>CALDTK010000280.1 GCA_937924035.1 uncultured Saprospiraceae bacterium
ACTAAGGCAGTCTGGTTTTATGACATGCGGACTAATATGCAGCAGTTCGGTAAGCGCGCACTGTTAACGCTTGAACACTTTAGTGAATTTGAAAAGTGTTATGGCAGAAAGGCAGATGGCACTAGTAAGCGTAAGGAAGAAACAAAAAATGGCACTGGTGAAGAGTCACGCTTTCGTAGTTTTAAGCGGAAGGATATTGAGAAGCGCGGGAATAATCTAGATATTAGTTGGTTGAAAAATGATGATACTCAGAGTGGTGATGACCTTGCAGAGCCAGATGTTATTGCGGCACTGATTCGGGAGAAGTTGGGGGCCGCTTTGATTGAGATGGATGCTTTGGGTGAGTTGTTGGATGACGCCAGCACCGATCCTAAAGTATCTGTAAGTGCGGTACGGAAATGACTAGCAAAAAAGCAATGAACCCGGAGTCATTGGAAGATACAGATGAAGGCGATTACTCTGATCAGAAGGTACCGAAAGGCTGGCAGCATGTTTCTGTTGGCGAAATCCTAACCCTAAAGCGAGGCTACGATCTACCAAAACAGGATCGGCAGGACGGAATATTTCCAATTTTCGCTGCAAATGGAATAGTCGGCACACACTCCAAATATATGGCGAGAGCTCCAGGGGTTGTTACCGGTCGATCAGGTACAATCGGCAAGGTCTATGTTATTGAAGAGGATTTCTGGCCCCTTAATACTGCGTTGTATGTAAAAGACTTTCATGGCAATGACCCAAATTTTATTGCCTGGCTTTTACGACATTTGGATTTAACCCAATTTAATTCAAGCACTGCGGTTCCTTCACTCAATCGGAATATTGTTCATAAACATACATCTAGCATCCCGCCTCTCGCAGAACAAATCCGAATAGTCTCAAAAATAGAATCACTACAAGCACGCAGCACAAAAACACGCGCACTACTCGCAGAAGTAAAACCACTAATCGCCCAGCTTCGCCAAAGCGTGCTGCGCAGCGCCTTCAACGGCAGCCTAACCGCCGACTGGCGCGCGAAACAACAAGAGGCCGACACCAGCGGCTCAACACAGATTGACGGTGCAAAGCACGAGACCGCCAGCGAACTGCTCCACCGTATTCGCATTGAACGACGGGAGCGTTGGGATGCTGCGCAGTTGGCTGCGTTTGTGGCTAAAGGGAAAGAGCCGAGTACGGGGTGGCGGGGTAAGTATAAGGAACCAGAACCGGTTAATGAAACGGGTTTGCTTGAATTACCGGAAGGATGGTGTTGGGCCACATGGGAAGCAATACTTGCAGATGAAAAAGGGGCTTTCAAACGAGGTCCTTTTGGTAGCGCCCTAAAGAAATCTATGTTTGTAAACGCAGGATATAAGGTTTACGAGCAATATTGTCCAATAAACGATGATTGCTCTTTTGCTAGGTACTACATTACCTCTGAAAAATTTGATGAGCTACGAGCGTTCGCGGTGAAAGCTAACGACTTCCTAGTTAGTTGTTCAGGAACACTAGGCCGAATAACACAGGTCCCAGAGATATACGAGAATGGAGTGATAAATCAGGCCCTCCTTAGGGTGCGCATCGACAACGATGTTATTAGCGACTTGTATTTCAAATGGCTATTTCGCTCACCATTTTTTCAAAAGAATATATTCGATAACGCAACTGGATCAGCCATACCCAACGTGAAGGGTGTTAAAGAGCTTAAAGCGATGCCTATTCCGATTCCCCCATTGAAAGAACAAAACGAGATAGTTCATGTTGCCTTGAGGGCCCTCAACGGCATAGATATTTTGGAATCTACACTTGAACATGCTAACTCGCACATTGAAAATATAGACCAATCTATTCTTTCAAAAGCCTTCCGAGGCGAACTAGTCCCACAAGATCCAAACGACGAACCAGCCTCAGAGCTACTCGCCCGCATACAAGCTGCTCGCGAGGCAGATGCGACAACCAAGAATTCTTCAAAGAAGAAAACCCCACGCAGAAAGAAAAAGGCCTCACCATGAGCCATATTGGAGGCCGAGA
The DNA here is from genome assembly GCA_937924035.1 of uncultured Saprospiraceae bacterium. Lineage (GTDB taxonomy): Bacteria > Bacteroidota > Bacteroidia > Chitinophagales > Saprospiraceae > CALDTK01. Next base: position 2,008 of record CALDTK010000280.1, read on the forward strand.
GGTTAGCCAAACAGGAAATTGTGACCAAGTTGCAGAGTAAAAACGTTACAAAGTTGCCGATTAAGAAACGCAGAACATTAACTACCAATGCGTTGGTGGAAGATTGGTTCCGACTGGAATCGGTGACACAGGGTTGGAAAGTACAGATAAAGCAGCGTAGTTAAATTGGATTTCGAAGGGTTTTCATCAAATGCATACATGCCCACCCCCCAAGGACGAATTTAGGAAAAGATTTGCTGAATATCCCGATGTGAACGGAAACTTTGGGCACACACTCCTTGAACAATTGGAGGCAGATGATGGCTCACTTGCTGAAGCTCTTAAAAGGTATTTCGAGTCTGCCCATTTAGACGCACGTAATAAATTTCATGCCGATATTGGTATTGACCTTCATCCAGATGCTGCCGGGGACGAGCCTGCGGTGGCCTATCCAATGTCCTTGCCCAGCACAACTCGACGCGGTCTATTTGGCGAAGTAATGGCAGGACTTCTAACCGAAACTTACGAATATGTGAACAAGCATGATTGGTGCGTTCCCATTTTTTTATTCCGCCATCACGAGGACGCTTTCCAGTACCTTTTTAGTTTGGCCCGAGACCCCGATCGAACTCGGCAAACAATTGGACGGTTGGGATCAGATTTTATAGGACTAGCTTTAGATGAAAAACGAAATGTTACCCGAATTATTTCTGGTGAAGCGAAATGGCGGAAAACTTTGACTGCAGGCGTTGTTGAGACGCTTATGCTAGGAGATTGGGTTGCTGAGGATAAAAGCAAACGTAAGAGTAAAGAAAACCGTATGAGATCAGGAAAAGGTGTCTGGTACTTTGTCAACAATGAGCCGAAAGTTCCAAGCGGGGCGAGGCAACTGCAACGACTTCTCCAAGAACACGATCCTGATGGACAGGATGCCACCATCCTTTCTCTCCAATCGATACTTGTA